>JAJXXN010000137.1 GCA_021781075.1 Acidobacteriota bacterium
GCGGCGGCCGACTTCATCGGGCCTGGCGCCATTGAAGTTCCCCTGTACCAAACGGAGATTTTTGACATTGTGCGTCGTTCCAGCCCCTTCGGGCAGCGCATCAAGCAGGTGCCGGCCACCGGCCACCCGTCACGCTTTTTTGAGGAGACGGCAATCCCGAGTCCAGGCACCAGCGGCTTTGTGAACCCGCGCAGCATTGTTGCGCCGGTGGTGAGCCCGACGCGCGTTGAGATGAGCGTGCCGCTCAAAGCCCTGGTCGCGCAGATCAACTACAACCTTTTTGACATTGAACTTGGCGACCAGCAGAAGCAGTTCGCCTACCTGCAGGGCAAGGACCTCGCCGACACCATCGCCGGCGTGATGGTTGCGCATGACGTGGCGCTTTGGAACGGCAACGACACCAGCCTGAGCGCGCCGACCACCACACAGTACATGGGCGTGGTCAACCAGATTGTTGGCGGCGGCAACACCACGACCATCGGCACCACCTCGTCGATCACCGACGGGCTGAAGTCGACGGTTGCGCAGATGGTTGCCAACAACGGCTACAACGTGCGCCCCACGGCCATCTACTCGAACCCGGTGCTGCTTGACCTGCTCGACCGCGAATTGAAGACCGAGTTCAACGTGGTGCTGAACACGGAGAAGATTGCCGGCGGCATCACCGCCAAGATGCTCTCCACGCAGGCCGGCGAGCTGCCGCTGATTCCCGACTGGAGCATTCCGTACACTGGCACACCGGGCTCTGGCACGGCGCAGTTGCCGGTTTACATCGTCACCGAGGACCTGATTGAGTACCACTGGCTCGGCGACCCGACCCCGCGGCTCTTCCAACTCGGGCTGCCCGGATCGCTGACCTACCAGTACGTGGCGGTGAAGTTTGGCGCGGTGGTTGTGAAGGGCGCAAACTTCGCGCACTACCAGGTCGTGGTCGACCGCTAGTAGCTGGACACAGGGCGAGGAAGGCGCGGAAAATTCCGCGCCTTTTTCCTTCTGTTTCCGCGGCCGGGAGCGGTCAGAAGAGAAAGGGACGGGGGAGAGGGATGGGACAGCCGTATCTGCAGCCAACGGATTATTCAAATTACGGACTGCCTGCCGCAACCAGCGCGGATTGGGTGACGGCGGCGACGTCGCTGATCAACAGTTATTGCAGGCGGCCGGACCTGAACGTGATTCAATACACGGAGCGCCTGCGCATGGTGAGCGGCGCGCGCACGGTGCTGTTGAGCTATCTGCCACTGGCGCCGCTGGGCCTTGCGCCCTCGCCGCTGCTTTCCATCGAGGCACGCTACACCAAGCCGCGCCGCGGTGAGATGCTGGCCTCCCCGCTCCTTGACATCGTGTGGGCCTTCTCGTTGCCCGGGCAGTGGACAACGCTCGACGTGACCACCGTTGATTATGACGTGAACACGGGCGAGTTGACCCTGCCGTGGAGCCTTTTGGGGTTGCCATTCAACGAAGTCGCGGTGACATACACGGCGGGGCTGGCGGCGATCGGCGACGATGTGAAGTCGGCATGCGCGCAGATCATCCGCAATGCCCAGGCGACGCCGGCAACCAATGCGAGCTGGTCGCGTGTTGACACGATGTACCTGCGATATTTCTCGAGCTCGTTGATCGACGAGACCGTGCAGACGTGGTTGCAGCCCTATGTGGCGAACCGGGCGGGGTGATGCATGAGCGACACGACTTCACGCAACCCGTTGTATGGCCCGCAGTTGATTGCCGATGCGCTGTTGCGCACAGTGGGCGGTGCCACCGCGCTTTTCCGCGTCACCAACGCAACGGTGGACACGAGCCAATCCGAAGTGGGGCTGGTGGCGACAACCTTTGTGGATGTGACGGTGAGCCCGGTGCTGATGCGCCGCCTGCATCCCGCGTGGAAAGAGGGCGGCGAATCGAAGTGGGAACTGATGGTCTCGGCCACCGGCCTTGAGCAGCAGGTGCAAGCCCTCGACCTTCCCTCGGTGGAGGCGCTGTTTCAAATGACGCTGGCGGTCACGGTGGCGGGCAAGGATTACCTCATCGAGTCCATCGCCGCCAACGAGGCCTTTGGCAATGTCTATCTTTATCGCCTGTTGGTGCGTGAGTCGGTGCAGCAGGCGGTGTAATCGCGCGGGAGCGGCGGAATTATGCAGAATGCAAAAGATTCGTTTTACATGGCGCTGCGCACGCGGCTGGCCGTGCTCAACCCGCAGCGGACCATCCTGCTGCGCGGCACAACGCGGCCCGGCATCCTGGTGGAAGAGGCGGAGGCGCCCTTCGGGCAGTTGCCGAATGATGTGTATGTGCTGCGCTGGTTGAACCTGGGCGTGGACGCGCAACTCGCCGCGCAGATGGCAGCCGACGAGTGCGAGATTGTGTACTCGACCGCGGGAACGCAGAGCTTTGGCGGGCTGGACCGCGGCCGTCTTTTGAGTGCGATGGATGAAGAGGTCAACTCGATGTTGCAGCCCTACATGACGCCGAAGATGAACTACAACGCGCAGCCGCCGGCGGCTTTTCTCACGCAGGTTTTCTGGGAGCCGCCGGCCTACACGCCGGTTGTGACTTTGCGCGACAAGCTGAGCCGCTCGGCCAAGTTGACCGTGTACAGCTATCAGGAGCAGGGGGAGTAAATGGCAACGTCATACAATGCCCCGGCCCCGGTGACGAACCGCGTGCAGGCATTTTTTGCGCCGGTCAATCGCGCCACGCAAACGCCCGCGCTGTTTGATGCCGCGGGCCAGTTGAATTTCAACCCTGCCGCGCCGCCGGCGCCCTGGGTCAGCCTGGGCTGGATTCAAAACTTCACACGCAAGGCCACCAGCAAAACCGCGCCGGTGTTGACCGGCATACCGGCCTCACCGCTGGAGCAGACGCGCGAGAGTTTGCTCGCCGAGGTGAGCTTTGAGTTTCTTGGTTGGACAAAGTTGACCATGGCGCTTGCCACCGGCTCGCAGCACATGAACCTGCTGGCAGAAAGCGCCGGCGCATCCGAGTCAGCCGATGGCGGCACCCCAGTGAATCCAGTGACCGTGCAGGCAGGCTCGACCGCGGCCTTTGTCGCCTTGGCGCAGGCCGACGCGGCAACCTTCAAGCCCGGCCAGTGGATTGCGATTGATTCCGATTACACCGGGCAGACGGGTTTTGTGGGCTTGCCGGTCTCGGGGGCATACCTCAAACAACCGCTCAGCGATGTGAATTACATTCGCCGCATCACCTTCAACGTGGGGTTGGTCGCGCAGGTGACAACGGCGGGCCTGACGCTGGCGTCGCCGCTAATCGGCGGCGCGCCGGCGGCCGGGTTGAAGGCGCAGCCCATTGTGGGGTTTGTTGACCGTGAGGGCGGCAGCTTCTATCAGGAGTGGTCGGCACTCTTCCTCGAGCAGGGCATGCAGGGCGAAAGCATCTTCTACCATTACCCGCGATTGCAAAGCGTAATCAGCGCAAGTGAAACGCCCAGCCTGCTCGATCCAAAGCAGAAGGAAGGCCTGGCGCGGATTCTGCTCAAGGGGCAATATCTCGCCCTGCCCGTCACGGATCCACTCGACGGCGAGCGAGTGGTTTGTTATCGCAGTTACTTGCCGGCGCCCAATGCGCTGGTCTAGCAACCCGGCAACAGGGAACGATGAGGAACGAGAATGAAGCTCACGATCAATGGCGTTGATTACACGGCGGCGCTCGATGCGGTGAAGCCGCTGACCATTGAGCGCAAGCTCAATCAACCCGCCTCGTGCATGTTGTTTTTGAGCTTTGCGGCAAACAGCACGCTCGGCGTTCCGCTGCGCAATCAGCCGATTTACGTTGCCGGCGACTCCGGCACGGTATATTTCACCGGCTACATCGCGGCGACACCATTGCCGGAGTATGCGGGGCTTGGTTTGACTGGCCCGCAATACCGCTACGTGGTCGAGGGGTTCAGTGATGAAATTCTCCTCGACCAGCAACTGCTGCCGCCGGGCGGAACGGTGGCCAACGAATCCCTGGGCGTTTTGCTCAATTCCTTGTTCGCGCACACCGGCTCCTCCGCGCTTCACCTTGGCGGGCAGCCGTTCGCCACGCAAATCTCCAATCTTTCCCCGGAGCACGGATCAAAATTCAGCCAGAACGCCGGGCTGGCCACAAGCCAGGCGCGGGCCGCGTACCACACGCTCGGCGGGGAACTGTCAGTGCAAAATGTCGGCGGTACCGTGCACCCGCTTGATGAGACACAGGGCACGCTCACGCTGAACAACCTTGTCTTCAACGCCGCGACCGAGCGCGCCCTGGCCAACGATGTAACCGTTTGTGGCGAGCATGAGCCGGTCGCCTATGTCACTGAATATTTTCTCGGCGATGGCATCACCACGCGCTTCGCGCTCACGCAGGACCCGTTTTTCCTGCCCGCCTCCAAATCAAAAATCATCTATGAGCTCTTCAACGAGGGGCAGCTCCTGGCCAATGTCTGGAACTACGCCGGCGCGCCCGGCTACATGCAGCTCGGCGCGGGCGGGCTTGCCTTCAACGGCGGCAACGGCATGGACGGCGAAACCGTCCTCTCCTGGATTGACCCGATTGAGATGAGTGGCACGCTCATGCTGGAGGCCATCGGCGTGAGCCTTTCACCGGGCAGCGCCGGTGTGCTCGCGGCCTTCTCAACCGGCCAGATGACGCAGGCCGATTGCCAGGCGGGCTTCCTCGTCACATCGAGTGGCAGCAACGTCACGCTTCAGCCGCTCATCAGTGGCGCGCCCACCGGCACGGCATACACCATCAACCCGGCCTTTCAATACAACCTGCGTGTCCGAGTTCACTCGCCGGAGTTCGCGCGCAGCACCGCCGTTTATCGCAGCTTCGGCGACAATGGTCTGATTGCCACCGGCGGCGCGCTGGTGCTCAGCAGCGCCAAGGTGCTTGTTGAAATCCAGGAGTCAGCCAACGGGCTGACCGGAATGCCGGTCGTGCTCTACGATGGCGCCATCGCCAATCTCATTGGCAATGGCATCCTTGTTGCCGCCAGCAGCATCAATCTCATCGGTTCCATGCGCCAATTGAACCTCACCAACCTTGGTTCCGGATGGGTCGTCTCCACGCCCGCAAACGGCGCGCCTTACACGCGCCGGCTCGGCACGGTGCCCGAAGGCGCCGAGTGCCACATCGAGCGAACCGGCTACTGTGTTTTTTATACGGGCTATCAGCCGGCCGTGGGCGAGCAGTTTGCCGTAAGTTACAGGACGATTGGCCGCGCTGTCGGGCGGGCGGTGAACGCGGCCAATCAGGCGGCATTGGGCGCGCAGGGATTGCCCGCCGTTTCCGTGTGGATCGGCTCCGTGACCAATCCCCCGGCGCGCAGCTCGGCAGATTGCCGCAATGCCGCCTCGGCCCTGGAGCAGGCAGCCGCCAGCGCCAGCGCGCTGTGGGCCGGGACGTACAAGGGGACGCAGCTCAATTTCTCCAGCGACGTTTGGCCCGGAGATGCGCTGGCCCTCATCGCACCATCGCTCAACCTCAACGTGCAGTTGATTGTGCGTTCGGTCAGGCTCACGTATTCATCCACAATGCCCGACCTCTTCAACTACACCATCGCCTTTGCGAATGAATGGGCCGAGGACCTGGCCATCAAAACCAGCAAGGCTGTGCCCGCCGATGCGTGGCTGCCCGCACCCATCGCGCCAACGTACCTTGCGAATATTTCAAACCTCACCGTGAACTCGGTGAATGGAGTCACCATCCAATGCGCGGCGAATGTGGTTTTGCCGCCCGGCGGTGGGATTGAAGTTCGACTGCGCGATTATGATTTCCAGCCCGGCAGCGACCCGGACCTAGTCCTGCGCACCACCGCCATCAACTTCACCCTGCCGCGGCTCTACCAGAACGACCGCTTCTATCTGCGCATGTATGACGGCAACACGCCGCCCAACTACTCGGAGTTTTCGGCCGCGCTCTTCATCAACCTGCCTTTGGGCTAATCACACGGGGAGATTTTCGGTATGCGGATGATGGATGAGTTTGAGGCGCAGGTGCTCAGCGATCTTTCGGTCTTAAAAAATCAGATGACGGCGTTGGTGGGCGACGGCAATTCGGGCCGGCTCGGCGAACTTGAGCGGCGCATGGACCAGCACGAGCAGAACTGGCAGCGGGCCAAGGGTTTTCTGGCCGCCTTCAGCGTGCTGTTGGCGGTGCTGGAAGTGGCCATGGATGCATGGAAACGGCATTGAGCAAGTTGCGGCTCATAATTTCCTTTTCAGATTTAGAATGAATCCATGAGCATAAATCCGTTGGTCGGCGTTGTCATGGGCAGCAAGAGCGATTACGAGACGCTCTCGGCCGCCGTTGAGATCCTGCGCGAACTCGGCATTCCATTTGAAGCCCGCATTGTCAGCGCGCACCGCACTCCCGATCTACTCTTCGAGTACGCCGCCACTGCGCGCGCCCGGGGCCTGCGCGCCATCATCGCCGGTGCTGGCGGCGCGGCTCATCTGCCTGGGATGCTGGCCGCCAAAACCCTCGTCCCCGTCCTCGGTGTCCCGGTCAGCGCCACGCAGCTCCAAGGCCTCGACGCGTTGCTCTCCATTGTGCAAATGCCCAAAGGCGTGCCCGTTGGCACACTCGCCATCGGCAAGCCCGGCGCAGCCAATGCCGCGCTGCTCGCCGCAGAGATGCTTGCCACCACCGACGCCGCGCTCCACGAGCGCCTTGCGGCATGGCGTGCCGCGCGCACCGAAGAAGTGCTCGCCGCGGAACTCGACACAAGCATGGAGTGCAAAGGTTGAACCTGCGCGTTTCCAATCCTGCCCGGCTGCAGCCCGGCGCATTGCTCGGCATTCTTGGCGGCGGCCAGCTCGGGCGCATGATGGCCATGGCCGCGCGCTCCATGGGCTATCGCGTGCGCGTTCTCGACCCCGACCCCCAATGCCCGGCCAGCTTTGTCGCCGATGAAGTCATCGTCGGCCACTGGGGTGACGTGGTGGCCGCGTGCTCACTTGCCAAGGGATGCGACGCGGTCACGCTGGAGATCGAGCAGATTGGCCTCGACTCGCTGCGCGCTGTCGCGGAGATTGCGCCGCTCAGGCCCGGCGTCGAGCCCGTCCGCATCATCCAGGACAAAATTTTGCAGAAGACCTGGCTCCGCGACGCGGGCTTCCCCGTTGGCGATTTTGAAATCGTCAACAGGGAGGAAGACCTGCGCGGCGCCGTTGACCGCCTCGGCGGAAAGGTGTTTTTGAAAACCGCGCGCGGCGGTTACGATGGCCGCGGACAGGCGCGCATCGGTTTTGACGCCACCGCAACAGACGAGCAACTCTTGGCAGCCTGGCACTCCATTGGCTCGCGGCCCGCCATTGCTGAAAAGGCCCTCGACCTCGACGTGGAAATCAGCGTCATGGCGGCGCGCAATCCCTCCGGTGAAGTCCGCGCCTACCCGGCCTCGCGCAATCACCACGAAAAGCAGATACTCGCCTGGAGCGTCACTCCCGCCGGCGTCAGCGACGAGCACGAGGCACGCGCCGAAAAAATCGCCGCTGAAATCATTGCGCGCATCGGCATCGAGGGCCTCTTGTGCGTCGAATGTTTTGTCACCCGCGAGGGCGAACTTCTGGTCAATGAGCTTGCGCCCCGGCCGCACAACAGCTATCACCAGTCGGAGCGGGCCTGCGCCACAGGGCAGTTTGAGCAGGCGGTGCGGGCTGCACTGAATTTGCCATTGGGAGAAACCACGCTTGTCCAGCCAGCCGCCATCATCAATCTCCTTGGCGACCTCTGGCTCGATGCGCCCAACGGCCAGCCGGATTTTGCGCGGGGCCTGGAAATTGCCGGGGTGCGCCTGCACCTCTATGAGAAGCACACGCCGCGCCGCGCGCGGAAGATGGGGCACCTCTCCGCCGTCGGTTCAACAGCCGATGAAGCCCAGGCGCGGGCCAAGGTTGCCTTTGAAGCGATTCAAAAAAAATAAGGTCCCAAGCAAAATGCAAAAGGCATGGAGAGATCCATGCCTTCTATTTTCATATTGGCTGCGGGTAGTTGTCGTCGTCATCGTCGATGCCGTAACGTCGCAGCAGGTTCGGCAGGCTCTGCGAGAAGGCCGAGCGCGGCATCACCGTGTCGCAGCCTGCCTCAGTCGCCTTCAACTTCAGGTCGCCCTGCACATGTGAGAGGAAGCCGATAATCGAAACCGACTTCTTGTACTTTGCCTTCAGTTTCGGGATCAACGTCATCGGCTTGGCGCCCACGTTGTTCAGGTCAAAGACAATCAGGTGCGGCGTCACTTCCTCTTCATTCTCAAGCAACCGCGCAATGCCTTCCTTGTCGCCCTTGATGAACTCCACCTTGATGCCCAGCTTCTTGCCCGTCTCGTTGATCTTGGCGGTGAAGAAGAGGTCCTCGATGAAACAGAAGATCCGCGTCGGCCCGGCGGTCATTGTTGGCGAGGGGGGCGCAATGTTGCCCTCGTAATACCCGCTGCCGTTGCTGTAAACAGGAATGGTGGAGGCGGGCGCATCGGCCACATTGCCGTTCACCGCGCGGTAGCTGTGGTCCATGGGGCCCACAAACTCGCGTGGGCCGCGTTGCTGGCGCTTCTTCTTGCCCTGCCCCATGGGATGGATGGAGTTGCCGGGCTCGGGGCGCGGTGGCCTCGGCGCAGAATGGGTTCCGCTCGATGGCCCAAACTTTTTCTTCTTCTTGCGTCGCCCCTGGTTGGCTCCCGAATGGGAAGGCGGGGGAGGCATCTCCTGCTGGGCGGGCGCGCTGCCGTTTATCGCGGGCGCTCCCGTCGATCCGCCTTTGTTTTTGCGGCGGCGGCGGCGGCGGCGATGGCCGTGCGATTGGCCGGATGGCTCCATCTCAGCGGGGGGCGTGGTATTTTCACTTGTCATTCGTGCACATCCTTGTGCGGTCTGTCAGCCCTTTGGCAATCCGCGGCGCACACTGGCAGCATCAACTTCTTTCTTCACGCTGCGTATCCACTCTTGAAGTGTTTGTGTTTGCCGTTGGCTGAGCGTTCTTTTACTGGGCCAGTTGCGCCTTGATCCGGCTTCGCTCATTGTGCGAAAACTCTGGAGGCTGCCTTGGCCCTGATGAATTGCCGGGCATCCTGATTGCCGATGCCGCAGGGTTTGCTTCCTTGCCCGACTCTGCGCGAGAGACTCTTAATCTTTCACGCCTTGCACTGGTACTTTTCGCGGGGCAGTGGAGTCCGGTCCTCAATCTGGCGCGCTCTTTAACGTATATCTACCCAAGGGGTGGCTGGCGTCAGCAGGTACCTGAACAACTTCGATAGTACAGATTCCCGTCCCCGGTGGCAAGTGCAACCAGGTGGATTTCCGGCTGCCGGGTTGGCCTTCTGTTAGCGCTAAAACGCGAAACGCCATCCCAGGGGGATGGCGTTTGGAATGTCACTGGCCTCTCTGAGTAATTCTTGTTGAGGTCACCGGATGCCCGTTTCTGTTGCGCTCTGGGCGCGGGGTGTGTCCGAATGCCTCGATGCGTAGACTACATCACTGGCACCCTATAATATGCAATTTCCTTGCCAAATAAATAATCTATTGTTTTCATATATTTGCATCTATGCCATTTCAAAATATTTACAAATTTACATAGAGTGCGCTACTATTTTTCTCCATTTTTTGAAAACCTGCCCGTTCTCAGTTTTGGCAGGTTGGGCAATAGTGGGTCCCTCGCCCGGCCAACTCGATCCGCTTGATCGGCTTCCCGCATCTCCTGCAGGGCTCGCCCGTGCGCTGGTAGACGCAATGCTCCAACTGAAAAAAACCCTTCACCCCGTCGGCGTCCACATAATCTGAAACCGACGAGCCGCCCAGCTCAATGGCGTGCAATAGAACGCCTTGAAGCGCAACCCGCAGCCGCTCCAACCGCTGAGGTGGAATCCGCCCGGCGCGCATCGTCGGCCGTATCCCCGCGGCAAAGAGCGATTCATCCGCGTAAATGTTGCCCACCCCCGCAAGCAGCCGCTGATTGAGCAGCGCCGCCTTGATGGCCAGTTTGCGGCCTTGGAAAAGCGCACGGAACTCCGCCTCGCTGACTTGCAGCGGGTCAAGGCCCGGCGCCTTGAACTCAATCTCGGAGGATTTGCCCGAACCCGGGACAATCCTGCGAAACTCAAGCCGTCCAAACCGGCGCGGATCGACGAAGCGCAGTTCGCGCCCCGAGGCAAGTTGCAGCCGCGCGTGTGTATGTGCGTGGACTTCCCCCTCGGGCGTGGTCACCAGCAGGCGGCCACTCATGCCGAGATGAACAATCCACTGCGCCTTGTGTGGCGAATCCGCAGCCCTCCCCAGCTCGCACACAATGTGCTTGCCCGTGCGATGCACGCCGAGAATCCCACGCCCCGCCAGCCCCCGCGCCTGTTCGCCGCGCGGTGTTTTCCATGTCTGCGGGACGCGGTTCAGCCACACCGCGACAATGCGGTCGCCGGCAACGCGCTCTTGCACGCCGCGGGCAATGGTTTCCACTTCAGGCAATTCGGGCATGACAAAAATCCGCAATCAGGGGACGGCCTACCCCATGAACATGCCGCCGTTCACATCCAGCACCGCGCCGGTGATGTAGCCCGCCTCTTCGCCGGCCAAAAAGCGCACCGCCGCCGCAATCTCCGCATCCGTTCCCGCGCGCCCGGCGGGAATCGTGGCCATCATCGCCGTCCGTTGCGCCTCATTCAGCACCGAGGTCATCGGCGTCTCAATGTAGCCCGGCGCAATCACATTGGCGGTGATGCCCCGGCTGGCAATCTCGCGCGCAATCGACCGCGTCATGCCAATCAGTCCCGCCTTTGAGGCGGCATAATTCACCTGCCCGCCCTGCCCGGTGCGTCCCACCACGCTCGACAAATTGATGATCCGCCCCCAGCGGTTCTTCATCATCGCGCTCAACAGCGCCTGCGTCAGCAAAAACGCACCCGTCAGGTTTGTCCCCAGCACGTCGTCCCAGTCCGGCCGCTTCATGCGCAGCATCAATCCGTCGCGCGTGATGCCGGCGTTGTTCACCAGTATCTCCACCTTGCCGAATTTCTCCAGCACGGACTTTGCCGACGAGTGGATCGAGGCCTCACTGGCCACATCCAGCGCAAAGGCCGCGGCCTTGCCGCCTGCCGCTTCAATCTCCCGCACCACCTCGGCCAACTTCGCCTCGTTGCGCGCCGCCACGGCGACCGTTGCGCCGCCCTTGGCCAGTTCCACGGCCACCGCCCGGCCAATCCCCTGCGAGGCGCCCGTCACCAGCGCGATTCTTCCCTCAACTCCAGCCATTGCCCACTTCTCCTTGAGCCATTATAGGGAATCGCTGGCGCAGGCCACACCCGCACGCCCCCGATAATTGCTTTGACTTCATCAGCCATGCGGCATAAGATACCAGCAAAATTACGCAGAAAGGCAATGTCAGACGATGCCGATGCGAATGGGTTTTCTTCTTGCTGTTCTTTGTCTATACTTTCCGCTTGCTGGCCAGGATTCCGCCGTCAATCCGTCCCTAACGCCGCGCGTCGACCAGCGCGTCGTCCTGATGAGCGTCCTCTACCATCTCGCCGCCGAGAACACCCCGGGCGCAACCGATTCCCCCTGCCTTGTGCCCGTCAACAGATACTTCCAGCCATACGTCCACCATCCCGCCGTCCTGCGGATAAAAAAACTTATCGCCAACGGGCAATTCGACCTCCAGGAGATGATGATTCTCTCCCTCGCCCTCACCGAGCCGCCGCAGATCACGCTCCGCGTGCTGGCTTCGCCCGACGAGCGTTGGACCGAGGAGATTCTCACAGAATTTCTCCCCCTCCTGCGCGACTTCTACCGCGACTCAAAATTCGACCAGTTCTACAAATCGTCCGCGCCTGTCTATCAATCCACCTACGCGAGCTTTACCGCGCTCCTTGAAAAAAGCAATATCAATTGGTTTGTCCAGTTTTATGGCGGCAAGCCCGGAATGACCGTGCACGTCCTGCTCGATCCCTACAACGGGGCTGGCAACTTCGATTTCCGCATGGAGCACGAGGACAAATCCCTGCACCAGTACGTCCTCATCGGCAACTCGTCGTGTGATGCCGACGGCTCACCAAACTATGCGGCGGACACCGACCCGCTCTCCGGCGTGGTGCAGGATGTCAACAACTCCTATATAGTGCCGCTGGTTGAGGATGGGTGGAAGAAATTCTCCACCGCCCCCGAGCTCATCTACAAGGCGGAGGCCGCCTCGATGCAGACCCAGGGCGTGGCCAACGCGCGCATCCTGGTTGAGGAATCGCTCGCCCGCGCCGTCAGCATCCTCGCGCAAAAGCAATCTGGCGGCGACAACAACAGCGCACTGCGCCGCATCCGCCAAGAGCAGGGAAACGGCTTTGTCTGGATGGACAAGCTGGTCGACCAGATGGGCGAGTATGCAAGCAATCGCATGACCTACCACAGCTTCAAGGATTTTCTCCCCGCCATCACAAGTTTCTATCTCGGCCTTGCCCCCAATATCGGCGCAGTCAAGGCCGATTTCGCCGCCCATTCCGTGCACGTGGTCAAAATTGAACCGTTCGCCAATGGCGCATCCGGCGTGGATCCCGGCATCACATCCCTGTCCGTCACCTTCGACAAACCGCTCGATACCGGCAGGAATTTTTCCTTTGGCGCCATCAACGATGCCGAAATGCAATTTCCCGTCGGCGGACAGCCCTCCTATGCCAACGGCGGCACGCGCCTTGTCATTCCGCTTGCCCTCCAGCCCGGCCAGCATTACGCCTTCGAGCTCTCCTCGGATTCCTTTTCCACCATTGACGGCTATCCGCTCGAAAGCTACC
>JAJXXN010000253.1 GCA_021781075.1 Acidobacteriota bacterium
CTGTCAGGCGGGCCGTCTGGAATCGGGTTCAACTCAAATCTGCGCCAAGCCGGGATGCAGTTTTGGCAGTCCGGCTCTGGCCCAGTTGTTAAGCGCGCTGGACGATCAGGACCAGCAAGCCAATACGGCTCTTTCCGGGCAAGGTGGCAGTCCAATCCTCGACACTGGCAACCAGCAGGCGGCGCAGTTACGGGCGATTGGCGATGCCAATGCGGCGGCACAGCAGAATCGCATTGCTCAGCAGCAAGTTGTTCAATCGCAGGTAGCACAGCAACAGGCAATTGGCAGTCAAGCATCCTCGTCAGGGCCGGAGAGTTGCCCGCGCCTGCAACCATGGCCGGATATGGGGGCGCACTGCAATGCGGTTCAGGGCATGAACCAGTGCGTCAAAGTGGTTTCCACCAACTTCACAGGGAATGCATCAACAGATAACTATGGCGGTCTAACAGTGGTCTTTGAAAATACTTGCAGCCAGCCAATCCGTTTGACGGCATCTGGTTCAGACAACGACACAGGACAAGTGCAAATGATGGCGCCGGGGCAGCAATTTAATTTCTGGCACAGTCAACATGGCACTGTATTCCATTACACCGCCGATGATGGGACGGACTGCTTTGTGAATGCAGACAGGCCGGGTTGCAGCGGCAATTAAATCAATCATCCATCCTGCATGCATTATTCCGTGGCGGCTATTCGAGCCAACTGCTCATCCGTGGGTTTGGGCGTGATGAGGCTGACGAGCACGAGGGCGGCGAGCGATGCAATCAGCGCTGGGAAGATGGCGTCGCGGTCTGCCAGCCAGGCGGGGAAATGACCATGGATTGAATCCCAACTAAGTGTGACCACCGTTCCTGCGGCGATGGATGCGACCGCGCCCCAGGCGGTGACGCGCTTTGAGTAAAACGCGGCGAGGATGACGGGCGTGAGTGCGGCCGAGTAGATGGTGTAGGCGTAAAGCATTTTGGCGAGGATGCTTTGCGCGTAAAGGGCCTGGTAAAGTGCCCAGCCGCCTAGTAGAACAACCATCAATCTTGATACGATGACCACGCGTTTTTCACCGGCCTTGGGTGCAATGTAGCGGACGAAGACATCATTGACGAGGTTGGTGGCGGGCGAGAAAAGATAGTTGGAGGCCGTGGAGATGACCTTGGCGAAGACGGCGCCAAGCAGAAGCGCGCCCATCAGCGCGGGCAAGCCATGGCGGGCGGTGTAAGGGATGGTTTCGCGCGGATGGAGCGCGATTTCGCCGGTGGGGTAGAGCGCCGAGCCGAAGATGGCGATGGCGACGATGAGGGTCTCCAGAATCATGGTGCCGATGATCCAACCGACGACTGAGATTTTTGCGTCGCGCTCGGATTTGGCGGAGAAGAATTTCTGGTACATGACCTGGTTGCCGAGCATGAGGAGAAGCGTGGGGAGGAAGAACTCCATGGCTTGGGCGAAGTTGATGGTGCCGAGGGGATGGAAGTGGGATTCGGGGAGCACAGCGTGCAGGCCGGCCCAACCGCCTGCCTTGAAGTAGAGCATGGGCGCGGCGATGATGCAGATGACGGTTACGAGCGAACCGATGAAGACATCCATGTAGGCGACTGAGCTCATCCCGGCGAGCGCGGTGGTGAGGATGACGAAGCAGGCGATGATCCAGGTTCCGTATTCGGAAGTGACGGCGCCGGGGAAGATGAGGTGCAGCACGTCGCCGCCGCCGCGGAACTGATAGCTGGTGATGGCGGTGTAGGCAAAGAGGATTGCGATGGTGCCCAGGACGCGCGCCGGCTGGTTGTACCGGGCCTCGAGCAGGTCGGGGAGTGTGAAGCTGGCAAAGCGCCGGGCGCGTGGTGCGATGAAGTAGATGAGCAGGAGGCCGAGCCATCCGCCGGCAGGTATCCAGAGGGCGCCAAGCCCGTTGCGGTATGCACTTTCGGCACCGGCGAAAAGGGAACCTGCGCCTATCCAGGAGGTGAGGAGGGTCAACACCAGAACCATGGCGGGAAGGGAACGGCCCGCTACGAGGTAATCGGCCTTGGATTTGACCTTGAGGGCGCGTTGAATGGCGACGCCAAGCAGGACGGCGGTGATCGTAATCAAGACAGTGGAGTAGAGCAGGTTCATTCCCAACCTCATTGAACTCAAGTCCAGTTGACTATATAGGATGAGGATGTGTGTGGGGTAGCGCAGACATTTGGGGGAATGTATTCGCCTCTTGCTCCCTTTTAAAATTTAATTGGGAAGCGTTGTAGACCGAAAGGGGCTTGACAACTCATATTTCAGTGCGTTTAAATCTGCAAGGTAATTCTCTGCATTCATAAAGATGCGTGTAGTCGCCGGTCTGCTCAAAGGCGAAAGAGTGCGCACAGAGGGGATGCAGATTGAGCGCTTGGCCCGCTAGGGCGAAGCGCATCCATGAGCCGCTGGACCCAAGCTAATTCGTTTTCGGTTGATGCCGTGCCGGTAAGCCGTGCTGCGCAGAGCCGGAGAATCACAAGAGCACGCAACGAACGTGCTCACCAACAACGTACAAAAATTTTTGGGGGACTGTTTGATGCGAAAACTATTTGTTTCCGTCTTCGTCTGTCTGCTTCTGCTGGTCGGCTTCCGAGCCGTGGCGCAGAGCATCAACGCCGGCGATATCCGCGGCACGGTCACCGACCCGACGGGTGCGGTGATACCGGGGGCCACGGTAACGGTGTTGAATGTCGACACAGGCGTGTCACATGAATTCACAACCAACTCAGCCGGCGTCTACGATACGAACTCGATCGTGCCCGGCCACTATACAGTGACCTTCAGCCACACGGGTTTTGCGGAGTTGGTGCGCGGGCCGGTGACGCTGGAAGTGGGCTTTACCACAGTCAATGCGCAGCTCAAGGTTGGCAGCACACAGCAGCAAGTGACGGTGACCACGGACGTGCCGCTGCTCTCAACGGAAAGCGGCGAGCAGTCGACTACGCTTGACGCGCGGGCTATGGACGAGCTGCCGCAGGTGACGCAGGACTGGGAAAACTTTGTAATTCTCCTGCCCGGCGCAACGGGTTGCACGGGCTCCAGTTGCAGCCAGGGATCAGCGAATCCCGGCCAGGTGGCTTCGGTCAACGGCAACCTGCCTTACAACAACATCCTTGCTGACGGCGCGTCGAACACGCTTTCGCACAGCCAGAATGCCCAACCCGCCACCTTTGAGAACGTAGCCGAACTGCAGGTAAACACATCCAGTTTCTCGGCGCAATACGGCATCGGCGGCATCATCTTCAACCAGATCAGCAAGGGCGGCAGCAACACCTGGCATGGGTCCGCGTATGACTATGTGCAGAACAACATCTTCCGCGCCAATGATTACAACTTCAACTCTGGCGTGAGCACGGTTGGCACCTTCCACTACAACGATTTCGGCGGCACGGTCAGCGGCCCGGCCATCCGGAACAAGATGTTCTTCTACTTCAACTATGACCAGATCAAGGACACCTCACCCGGCGGTGGCACGCAGAGCGTACCGACAACAGGGATTATCGGTGGTAACTTCGTCGGCATGTCTCCCCTGTATGACCCGACGACGCAGGTGATGACGCTGGATTCAAACAACAACTTGTATCCGCTGCGCCAGAGCTTCGCCAGCGAATACGGCTCCAACATAATTCCCACCACGATGTTTGACACGGTGGCGGGCGCCGAGCAGGCGTTCTGGCCAACGCCGAGCAGCCATATCCCTGGTAAATTCGTGACCGGCGCAATCGGCGGACACGGCGAACCCATCAACAACTTTGTTTCACAGGTTCCGTCGTCGAATCCATGGCACAAATACTTCGGCCGTCTGGATTACGACATTACGCCGCACAACCGGCTTTCCATGTCGGATAGCCAGCAGGACAACCCGGCGATTTATGCCAGCGGCGCCTTTGCGTGCCCCATCAACTGCCAGGCTGGCGATGTGGACAACAATAACGCGCAGATCACCGATGTGTGGCAGATTACGCCGCATGTCACCAATGAAGTCCGCCTTGGCTACACGTGGCAGGGCAATTTCTTTGCCGATTTGGCTTTGGGCAAGGGCTATGCCAGCAAGCTTGGTTGGCAGTACGGCAAGGCCGATGATTTCCCGGCGATCAACTTCACCGACGGCGACTGGTCTTATGCGTGGATCGACCCGAGCAGCAACGCGGTCTACAAAGAGCACGTTTTCGATCCTTCGGATGTTGTGACGGTTGTAACCGGCAAGCACATTCTTCACTTCGGCGCCGAGGTGTTGATGTACCAGGACAACTCGACGGCATGGGGCAACACCAATGCCGGCTCGTTTGACTTCGGCAGCCCGGGCTGGGGCTTCAACCAGAACTACACCGCGCAGTGGCAGGACAACGGCAGCGGGGCAGGGATTGTGAACTCCACCGGCTGGGCCTATGGCGACTTTTTGCTCGGTTTGGCGCACAGCTGGAGCGCGAGCGTTACGCCGGAATATGGTGGCCGTTTGAAATCGCCCCAGTTGTTTGTGCAGGATGACTACAAGATCACCCCGAACCTGACCATTAACGCGGGCGTGCGCTGGCAGGCAACCTACGGATGGAGCGAAGTTCACAACAACATTGACAGCTTCGATCCCACAGTGATGAACCCGGCCACAGGCACAGCAGGCGCATATTGGTTTGCCAGCACGGGCGCCAATGGCCGCCATCAACTGCAGGCCAACACGTATAGCACCTTCATGCCGCGTATTGGCTTCTCGTGGTTGCATGATCCCAAGACAACAGTGCGTGGCGGGTTTGGCCTTTATGCCTACAACATGAGCTTGGATACTTATGGCGGCGGCATGGGCGGAACTTTTGGCGCCTCGGGTGGCGCAGCGGAGTACAGCGGCATCAGCCCGATCGTGACCCTGAGTGGCGCAGGTAACCAAATTGCAGCCAATAACACGGTGGGTGCAACTGGCATCGGCACAGTTACAAGCAATCCACTGCCCTTCACGCCTGCCTCCACTGACCCGACCCGTTACAACGGCCAGTCAGCCAGCGGCCAACCGTTCTACACCCCGATTGCCAAGATCTGGCAGTGGAACCTGGGCGTACAGCGGGAGATCAATACCAACCTGGAGGCCGAATTGACCTATGTCGGCAGCCACGGCATGCATCTGAGCTTCCCGATGAACCTGAACCAGATTCCAGTGGCTCTGGTGCAGCAGAGCGGTGTGAATACGTCCGCGATTCCGTATTATGCGGCGTACGGCACCAATGGCATTGGTTGGAACTTGTACAACGCGATTTCCAACTACCACTCGCTGCAGGCGCAGCTCAACAAGCGCATGTCGCATGGGTTGAACTTCAGCTTCAACTACGTCCTCTCGAAGTTCCTCGATGAGCAGGATTCCTCGGGATGGGGCAGCCGCGGCGGCCCGCAGAACTACCAGAACGGCTACTATCCGCGTTCGAACTACGGCCCGTCGAACTTTGATGTCCGCCAGGCCTTCAAGGGCTATGCGGTCTATCAGCTGCCGTTTGGCAAGGGCAAACCCTTCCTAAACAAAAACCTGCTTGTCGATGAGATCGCTGGCGGATGGGAAATCTCAGGCACGGTTGTGCTGACGACCGGCCATCCCTTCCAGGTATTTGGCGACCAGAACCTCTACGACAACAACGGCAGCGGTTTCCCGAACCTGAGCGGTGCTTCGTTGCATGTGCCCCACCAGACCGCGCGGTGCGCTGTGCAACAGGTTGGAGTGTCTTGCTCCAATAGTTGGTACAACGCAGGCGCGTTCATGAAGGCCGCCAACGGCACCTTCGGCAACGTGGGCAGGAACACGGTTTATGGCCCCGGCATCAATGTTTTCAATATGTCGGCGCACAAGGAGTTCAAGCTGTATGAGGGCTGGGGACACACCTTCATCTTCCAATTCCGTACCGATGCCCAGAACGTCTTCAACCATGCCAGCTTCGGTCCGCCGAGTGGCGCATTGACCGGAGCAGGAAGCGCGGGAGATCCATACACGGGAACAACCGCAGGCGAGCAACCCATCAACTCCGTTACCGTTGGAGGACGTAATCTCCAGGTCAGCGGCCACATTACGTTCTAGGTTGTGTGACAACCCGGAACCTTGCGAGGGGCGGCCTTTGGGCCGCCTCTCTTTTCATTTTGAAACCTGTAATAATTGAAGAAACGCCATGAAGAAAAACATGCGGAACAGAAGGCTTTTCATCTTACTAGCTGCGGCCGTTGCCGTGCTGCCGTCGCCTGCGGCACACGCGCAGGGCACACCGGAGCAGCAACTGGCCGAGCACCGGGCCAGGGCCAAGCAGTATTTGATCAACAAGGAACCTGACAAGGCCATCCCGGAGCTGCAGGCGATGGAAGCGCTGGACCCGAACGACGCGGATGTGCACGGAAACCTGGGAGTGTTGTATTACTTCCGCGGTGATTGTGCCCGCGCTGTACCGGAACTGCGTAAGGCGGTGGAACTTGTGCCGGGCATCTGGCGCCAGCAGACGCTTTTGGGTTTTTGCGAGGAGCGGCTGGGCGACCGGGAGAATGCGACGAAGGACCTTGAATCCGCGTTTCCGCACATCGATGACCCAAAGCTGAACCGCGATACCGGCGATGCACTGCTGCGCATTTATGCGGCGAACAATGACTTGGCCAAGGCGGCGGCGGTGATGGCCGTGCTGCAGGAGAAGAACCCGACGGATGTGAAACTGCTTTACTCGGCATACCAGTTGTATAGCGACCTGGCGGGCGAGGCGATGATCAGTCTCTCGCTGGTGAATCCCGACTCGGCCGAGATGCACCGGCTGATGGCGCATGAGTCGATTCGTTACGGGGACAGAATCACGGCGATCTCGCATTTGCGTGAGGCGTTGAAGATTGACCCGAAGATGCCGGGCTTGCATGAGGAGCTGGCTGATGCGCTCAACAGCTCGCAGGAGGGCGGCAACAAGGTGGAAGCGGAGCAGCAGTACAAACTTGCGTTGGAGGAAAACCCCAAGGACGAACTCTCTCAGTGCCGACTGGGTGAGATGGCGGAGGCTCGCGGCGAGACACAGAATGCGTTTGAGGATTACTCCAAGGCATTGCAATTACGGCCTGAGGATGATGTGGCGGCAATGGGAATGGCCAAGGTATACATGACTGAAAAGCAGCCAGATAAGGCAGCTGCGCTGCTTGAGGAAGTGGTGAAGCGTGACCCGACGAACGATGTGGCGCACTTTCGCTTGAGCACAGCCTACCGGCAACTGCACCGGTACGATGATGCCAAGAAGCAACTGGTGGAGTATCAGAAGTACAAGGAGATGAAGGACAAGCTACGCAAGATTTATTTGAACCTGCGACTGCATAATAACCAGATGGAAGAGAGCGCCGCCGAAGATGAGAAGAAGTAGAAGCCTGTTGTTTGCTGTGTTCTCCTCGCTCTTGGTGGCGTATTGTTGCGCCATGGTGTCGCCCGCGCAGGAGGGCGGGATGCAGCGCTCCGTCTTCCATGTGCAGGAGGATAAGCTGCCCAAGCGGCCGCCGGTAAAGACCGACCTTCGTTTTGAGGACATCACCGCCTCGACGGGAATTCACTATGTGCATGATTCCTCGCCGGATGCGAAATACATTATGGAATCGATGAGCGGCGGTTTGGCGCTGATTGATTATGACCGCGATGGCTGGCCGGATATATTTTTTACCGGCGCGCTGACTGTGCAAGAGGCCCTGGCCGGCAAGAAGGCGCAGAGCGCGCTTTACCACAACAACCACGACGGCACGTTCACCGATGTGACGGAGAAGGCCGGTGTGGCCAACCCCTGCTGGGCGAATGGCGCGGTGGTGGGCGATTACAACAATGACGGCTGGCCGGATATGTTGGTGACCTGCTTTGGCGGCGTGGTGCTTTACCGCAACAACGGAGACGGTACGTTTACAGATGTGACCAAAGAGGCAGGCCTCGGCGGCGACCACATGTGGGCCGCGGGCGCGAGCTTCGGGGATTATGACGGCGACGGCTGGGCGGATTTGTTTGTGGACCATTATGTGGACTTGAATTTGCAGGACCTGCCGAAGTTTGGCTCGGAGAAGACCTGCAAATTCCGCGGCATTGACGTGCAGTGCGGGCCGGCGGGATTGCCTGGCTCGCCGGACAATTTGTACCACAACAACCACGATGGCACGTTCACGGATGTTTCAAAGCAGGCAGGCGTGGATGATGCGCAGCATCTGTACGGGCTGACGGCCATCTGGGAGGATTTTGACAACACCGGCAAACTGGATTTGTTTGTGTGCAATGACGGCCAGCCCAATTATTTGTATATCAACGACGGGCACGGGCATTTTACGGACCAGGCGCTGATGTCTGGTGTGGCCGCTGACCAGAATGGAAATTTCCAGGCGAACATGGGGCTGGCATTCGGAGATTTTCTGCATACGGGAAAAATGTCAATTGCCATCAGCCACTTCAGCGACCAGTACATGGCGCTGTATCAGAATGACGGCGAGTTGAATTTCTCCGACATTTCGGATGTGGCGGGAATCACGAAAGCGACCAACCCGTATGTGGGCTGGGGGGATGGATTTTTTGATTTTGAAAATTCAGGCTGGCTGGATCTGTTTGTAGTGGACGGGCATGTGTACCCGCAAGTGGAGAACGACAGCGCAGGCGACAAGTACAAGGAGCCGAAACTGTTTTTTGTGAACAACCATGATGGCACGTTTGCGGAGGTAAGCGATCAGGTGGGCCCTGCGTTCAAGGAGATGCAGGTGAGCCGCGGCGCGGTGGTAGGCGACCTGTTTAATGACGGGCGGCTGTGCATCGTGGTGGAGAACCTGGTGGGCGGGCCGATGATTGTGTGCGCGCGCGGGGTGAAGAACCACTGGATGGAATTTGAGCTGCGGGGTGAGCAATCGAACCGGTTGGCGCTGAATGCGCGCGTGCGGGTGACCGCGGCGGGAATGACGCAGTTGAATGAGGTGCACAGCGGCGGGAGCTATCTATCCCAGCATGATTTGCGCCTGCATTTTGGTTTGGCCGGCGCCGACCACGCTGACAAAGTCGAAGTGATCTGGCCCAATGGCAAGGTGGAGAACCTGGGAGCGCTAAAGGCGGATCAGATTTATTCAGTGTCGGAGGGCAAGGGCGTGGTGCCGCACGACGAGATTGTGCCGAAGACGAAGGCTCGGCGATAGGGGATGAGGATGCGGGCGCAGTCAACCAGTTTGATGGTTTTGCTGGCGTTGGTTGCCATGGGCAGTGCGGCACAGCAGCCTGCAACGCAGGCCGCGGCTGCGCTTTCACACGAGTTGCACGAGGCGTTGAGCCTTGCCGAGCACGGGCAGCCGCGGCAGGCGTATGAAAAAGTGAACGAAATATTGAGCGCGCATCCAAACTACGCGTCGGCGTTGAAGCTGAAGGGGATGCTGCTGGAAGGCGCGGGGCGCGGTGAGGAGGCCAATGCGAGCTATGCGGCGGCACTGAAGATAACGCCCAATGACCCGGACCTGCTGTACAAGGTCGGTGTTTATCAATTGATAAAGGGCGATCGCCGGGAAGCAATCCAACTGCTTGAACATTACCTGAAATACGAGCCGAAGGACGGCGACGCATTGTTCTATCTTGCGCAGGCCTATCACCTGACGGGGCAAAATGATGCGGCGCTGAAGGCAATCAAAGCGTGCATGGAGGTTAAGAAGGACGACCCGCAGGTGTGGCAGAAGTACGGTGAGTTGTTGTCCGGCACAGGCGACAATGAAAACGCCGTGGTGTGGTTGGGCAAGGCATACAAGGCGGACGCCTCGTTGAACCGCATCCAGTATGACCTTGGCGTGGCCAGTTTTTACACGATGGACTTTGATGGCGCGAAGGCTTACGCGCAAAAGGCGCTGGCTGATAATCCAAACGACCGCTCCTCCTTGGAGCTGCTGGCGGCGATTGAGGTGAAGCTGGCGGAGTGGGACGACGCGAGGCAGTCCTACGAGAAATTGCTGGTGGAAAATGCAAAGGATGTCCCATCACAGTTGGGACTTGGGCATTGCGAGCTGGAATTGAAACACACACAGCGGGCGATTGATATTTTCCGGAGCTTGCTGCAGCAGGACCCATCGGTGGCGTTGGCGCATTATTATCTGTCGCGCGCCTATGCGGCTTTGGGAGACAGTGCGCAGGCGCAGTATGAGGCGGAGTTGCACCGCAAGCTGATGGACGCGACCTCGTTTGAGGCGACCGCTTTGGGAGTGGAGCAGGACCGCGCCGCATGGGAACAGGCGAAGAAGCTGCTGGCTGCCGGCAATGAGGACGGGGCATTGCGGGTTTTCAAAGAGAGTGAAAGCGGGCTGCATGCAACGCCCGGGCGCCCTTATTTCATGGTGGGCGCGTTGTATATGTACCTTGGAGAGCCGGAAAAAGGACTGAAGTACCTGAAGAAGTCACTGCAACTTGAGCCGAAGGTGCGCGGCGCGCATACCTACATTGGCATTTACGATTTGCAACAGGGCAGGTTGGATGAGGCCGAGGCCGAATTCAAAGCGGAGCTGGCGAACGATCCGAATTATTTGAATGCGTCGGCGGAGCTGGGTTCGATTCGCTACCGACAGAAAAAATGGAATGAAGCGATCGAGTTGCTGGTGAAGTCGCACACGCGCACACCGGGCTTGTTGATTGAATTGTGCGATGCCTATTTCAAGACGGGCAAGGCGCAGGATGCAAAGATGACAGCCGAGGTGATTATGGTTTATGCCAAGGATGACCAATCGGCAATTGATGACCTGCTTTCGCTGTTGCGGGCCAACGGGCAGGAGGAGCTTGCCGGCCGGATTGCCGGGGTGGGAAGATAGGTTTTATTTTCCCGCGGACTCGGTGATGGTGAGCACCTGGTCGGGCTTGATATTCATCAGTGTTTGATGGATCCCGCTGGGCCAGAAGAGTTCAATCTTGTCAATTTTATCGGCGGCGCCGAGGCCGAAGTGCACACGCTTGTCGCTCGATGAGTTGTAACCCACGGCGGTGGTGGCGTGGTTGTATTGGACGCCCAGCGGCGTGGTGAGCTTGACGCGCGTGCCCAGCCCGTCGCGGTTTGATTTTGTCCCGACCAGGTTGAGGATGATCCAGTGGTTGTTGTTAGTGGAGCGGTTCATCAGGATCTGCGGCTGAGCGTTGAGCACATTGACAACGATGTCGATTTTGCCATCGTTGTTCAAATCGCCAAAGGCCGCGCCTTTGTGCGGCATCGGTTCAATGAAGTCCGCCCCGGCAGCGGCGCTGACATCCTCGAATTTCAAATTTCCCTTGTTGCGATAGAGGGCGTTCGGCAGCGGGAAGGGTCGGTGCTCAATCTCCATCGAGTTGTCGAGGATGGACGCGCCGGCGGCGAAGAGGTCCTTGTATCCGTCGTTGTCAAAGTCCATGATGCCCACGCCCCAGGCGGTGAGCCTGCTGGTGTAGCGGATGAGGCCGGAAGGCGCATCGACATCGACAAACTGCCCTCCGCCGAGGTTGTGATAAAGCGGGAAGCTGTCGCCGAACATCGCGGTCTGGAAGATGTCGGGCAGGCCGTCGTTGTCCACGTCGCGGAAGTCGGCGCCCATGCCGGCCATGTTTTTCCCGTTGCCGTTGTATTGCACGCCGGCGAGCATGGCAGCATCGGTGAAGGTGCCGTCGCCGTTGTTGTGCAGCAGAAAATTCTGGTAGGTGTCGTTGGAGATGAAGATATCAGTGAAGCCGTCGTTGTCGTAGTCCGCAAAGGCCATTCCCATCCCCTTGCCGATGTACTGAGCAATGTGCGAGGGGACTGAAACGTCGGTGAAGGTGCCATCGCCATTGTTGCGGTAGAGAATGTTCTGTGTCCCCTGAAACTCAACCGGCGTGCAGTACGCGGGCAAGTCTGCCTTGGAGCAATGCATGGCGGTCTTGATGTCGTAATTGAGATAGTTGACGACAAAAAGATCGAGCAGGCCGTCGTTGTTGTAGTCAAACCAGCCTGCTGTGACGGACCACGCCTTGCCGAAACCTGGGATGATGCCAGCGACGCCGGCCTTTTCCGTCACGTCGGTGAATGTGCCGTCGCAGTTGTTGTGGAAGAGCTGGTTCTTGTTGTAGCCGGCGATGTAGAGGTCAACGCAGCCGTCATTGTCGTAGTCGCCCGCTGCCACGCCCATGGAATAGCCGATGCCCTTGAGGCCGGCCTTCTCGGTGACATCGGTGAAGGTGCCGTCGCCATTGTTGCGATAGAGGCGGTTGGAATAGCCTGGGTTGGATTTCTCAAGCGAGGGGATGGCGGCGCCGTTGGTGAAGAAAATGTCAAGCAGGCCGTCGTTGTTGTAGTCGAAGAGCGCGACGCCGCCGAGCATGGTTTCAATGGAATAACGGTTGGGGCTGACGCTGTTCTTCAAAACAAAATCGATTTTTGATTGCTTGGTTGCGTTTTCAAAGCGAATGGTGCTTGCTGCAAGGGGAAGCGCGGGGGTTGAAGCGGGTACGGATTGACCGGCCAGTGCGCAGCCGCTGGCGAGCAGGAAGAGGGATGCAAGCAGATTGCACGGCCGCGAATCCAGTGAAGTCATGGTTAAATTTTACTGTTTAACCACGCGGGCCGGAAGCCGCTTGCGGCGCAGGCGTTACGCATGTTTGACTGATTGGGCGAGGTGCGGCAAAACATGGCTTACATTCTGGCATTGGACCAGGGAACGACAAGTTCGCGGGCGATTTTGTTTGACGAGACGGGTGGGATTGCCGCAGTGGCGCAGCATGAGTTTGAGCAGTTCTATCCGCAGCCGGGATGGGTGGAGC
>JAJXXN010000194.1 GCA_021781075.1 Acidobacteriota bacterium
GGACCTTGCTCCACTGTTGGCTGCGGCAAAGGTTGCCAAGGATACCGGCGGCCCGATTCGTTGGCAGGGTGGGCGCAATGACCGCCCGGAAGACCGCATCCCCATCGATAACGCATGGCTTCACCCCGCCCTCAACGCGTCGCGTGAGGGGAACAACTTCCGCATCAAAGCGCGCATCACCAATGAGGACCGCACACTCGGCGCCCGCATTGCCGGGGAACTCTCGCTCCTTCGCGCGGCTTACCCATCCTTGCCGCAAAAAGAAGTTGTCTTCGACCTGACAGGAGTCGCCGGGCAATCCTTTGGCGCTTTCGCCATTCCCGGCATGCAACTCAACCTTACCGGCCTTGCCAATGATTTTGTGGGCAAGGGCTTGAGCGGCGGGGAAATTGTGATCCGCGGGCAGGGAAGGGCGGCGCTGGAATCGGACCGTCACACCATCCTCGGCAACGTTGCGCTTTATGGCGCCACCGGCGGCGCGCTCTTTGCCGCAGGCCGGGCAGGGGAGCGTTTCGCGGTCCGCAACTCCGGTGCCCTTGCCGTCGTCGAGGGCGTCGGCGACCACTGCTGCGAGTACATGACCGGCGGCATGGTCGTCGTCCTCGGCGCCACCGGCATCAACTTTGGCGCCGGCATGACCGGTGGCGTTGCCTGGATTTACGACGAGGACGGCAAATTCCTCACCCGCGGCCGCTATCACAAAGGCTTCCTCGACCCCGAGGTCTGGGACGAGATCGATGACGCCACCCTCAACGAGCTCAAATCCGTCGTGGAGGTCCATGCCGCCAAAACCGGCTCAACAAGGGCCAAGTGGATACTGGGCAATTGGAATATGAACTCGCGCGCCTTTGTCCGCATGAAGCTGCGCCAGCAGCCATGATGGCAGTGCTGCCTTCGGCGCAGATGCCGTGCTGTGCCGAAGGCCACTGCACAATCCACCCCTCATGCTGATACACTCACTTCCGTTAATTGCACTCAAAAAGGGAAGAGAACAGCATGGACGAACGGCCATCAGTCAAAACGCTTAATGAGCTCTTTCTCCGCGTGGCGGATGCAAATATTCCCAACGCTTTTCTGGTCCAGGACTCCGCGGACAACTGGCAGCCCGTCTCTTCCGCGCAGCTTTATCAGCGGGTGCGCGCGCTTGCGACGCGGTTGCTGGAGTGGGGCATCACAAAGGGCGACCGGGTCGCCATCATCAGTGAAACCCGCCATGAGTGGGCCATCGCCGATTTTGCCATCACCGCCATCGGCGCCGTCGATGTGCCCCTTTATCCCACGCTCACCGGCACACAGATGGCTGAAATTCTCCGCGACTCCGGCGCGCGCGCAGCCATTGTCTCCACCGCGCAGCTCTGCGAAAAACTCTCCGTCGTGCGCGAGAGCACCCCGCTCGAACGCCTCATCATCATCGACTGTGCAAACCCGCCGGAAGGTGCCGTCCGGCTGCAGGAGATACTCGCCGGCGCGGATGACCGCGGCACAGAGCGCGACCCCGTCTTTGATGCGCTGGCCCGGGCCGCCTCTCCCGCCGACCTTGCGACCCTCATCTACACCTCCGGCACCACTGGCGAGCCGAAAGGTGTCATGCTCACCCACGGCAACCTCGCGCACAACATCATGTTTGCCACCGACGGCTTCGGCTTCCATTCCGCCGACTCTTGCATCTCGGTCCTCCCGCTCTCGCACATCACCGCGCGCATGCTCGATTACTGCATGATGTACGACAGATGCAAGGTGGCCTATTGCTCTCAATTTGAAAAGATGCCCGCGGCCATGCAGCAGGTCCGCCCCACCATCATTGTCGGCGTGCCGCGCATGTATGAAAAAATCCGCCAGGAGGTCGAGCGCCGCGCCGGCCTTTCACCCATTCGCGCCAAAATTCTCCACACCGCGGTCAACTTTGGGCGCCGCTTCCGCGACCTGGTTTACGACGGCCGCAAGCCGAGCTCGCTCCTCTGGAAACTCGCGAACAAGGTGGTTTATTCCAAGATTCACGCCGCCTTCGGCGGTCGCGCACGCGTCTTTGTCTCCGGCGGCGCGCCACTTGGCGTTGACACGGCCACCTGGTTCGCCTCGGTAGGAATCCAGATTCTTGAGGGATACGGCCTCACTGAAACCTCGCCCGTCATCGCCATCAATAATCCGCGTGTCCACAGGCTGGGTTCCGTCGGCAAGCCGATCTCCATTGCTGAATGCAAACTGGCGGATGACGGGGAACTTCTCGTCCGCGGCGCCTCGGTCTTCAAGGGCTATTGGAACAAGCCCGCCGCCAATGCGGAGGCATTCAAAGACGGCTGGTTCCTCACCGGCGACATCGCTTCCATTGATTCCGATGGATTCCTCTACATCACCGACCGCAAGAAGGAACTGCTCAAGACCTCCGGCGGAAAATTCATCGCGCCGCAGCCCATTGAAAACCGCCTGAAGTCCAACGTCCTTGTCGGGCAGGCCGCGCTGGTCGGCGACAAACGCAAATTCATTTCAGCCCTGATCTCGCCCAACTTTCCCGCCCTCGAGCAGTGGGCCCAGCAACACGGCGTGCGCTGCGCCGACCGCGCCGAGCTCGTCAAGGATCCGCGTGTGGTTGCCCAGTATGACGCCATCATCCGCCATGTCAATGCGGATCTCGCCAGCTTTGAAAGCATCAAGCGTCTCCGTCTGGTCGCGGAGGAGTGGTCCATTGACGGCGGTGAGCTCACGCCTTCTCTCAAGCTCAAACGTCGCGTGATAACGTCTCGTTACGCCGCGGTGATCGACGAAATCTACGCGGACGAAGCAACCGCACGCGGCGAATAGGCGCCACCAGGCGGCCGCGGTGGCGCCACAGGCGCTGGAGACCGGCAAAAAATGGCGCGCCCCACGCGCCCATTGCCAGCAGCGATCCAAACAGGATCACCGCGTCAATGCTCAAGCGCCCGTCTTTTGACCAGTAATTGTCCTCGAGATGCAGCCAAAGGGCGAACTCATCGAGTGTCAGCGCCGCGCCGACGCCGAAACTCACGCTCATGAGGCGGCTGAAAAAGATGGAGATGGGCGAGTGCGATCGACCGAGGTCCAGGAGCCATCCATAGCCGACAAGCAGCAGGATGAGAATGCCCAAGACAAGATGGTTGATGTGCTGACCATGCACCATCACCCA
>JAJXXN010000263.1 GCA_021781075.1 Acidobacteriota bacterium
TCCGCGCGCGATGCCAACATGAATATGATTCGCCACTGGGGTGGCGGCTACTATGAGTCCGACGAGTTCTACTCCATCTGCGACGAACTTGGCCTCATGGTCTGGCAGGATTTCATGTTCGGCAACGACTGGCAGCCCGGTACCTACGATTTCAAATTAAACATCGAGGCTGAGGCAGAGGACCAGATCCGTCGTCTGCGCAACCATCCCAGCATCGTTCTCTGGTGCGGGAACAATGAAACAGAAATTGCCTTCAATTGGGGCGATCGTTCAAAACTTCCCCCTGATGTTCGCCTGCAAATGTGGCAGGATTACCTCACCGAGTTCAGTGGCATTCTCGCCCGCGCGGTTGCGCGGTTCGCACCGGAAACCCCTTATTGGCCCAGCTCGCCCAGCGCCGATTACGAAGCCCTCAACGCCCACTACCAATCCGGCGACCAGCATGATTGGAGTGTCTGGCATGGGCGCGTGCCCTTCAGCGAGTACGAGCAGCACCACTGGCGGTTTGTTACCGAGTACGGCTTCCAATCCTTCCCCGAGTGGCGCACCATTGAGAGCTTCACCGAGCCCGCTGACCGCACCAGCATCTTCACGCCCATCCTGCTCGACCATCAGAAGAACAACGAGGGCAATTCCATCATCACCGACTACCTTGCCCGCGATTACCCGCAGCCAAAGGATTTCAAAAGCTTTCTCTATGTCAGCCAGGTGCTGCAGGCTGAAGGCATCAAGATTGGCGCGGAATACCACCGGCGCTCACGGCCCGAGACCATGGGCTCCATCTTTTGGCAGTTGAATGATTGCTGGCCCGTTGCCTCCTGGTCCAGCATCGACTACTTCGGCCGCTGGAAGGCGCTGCAGTATTACGCGCGCCGCTTCTACGCCCCGGTTCTTGTTTCACCCCACCTCGACCCAAGCGCCGTCAACATTCATGTTGTCAGCGACAAAACCGAGCCCATCACCGGAACCCTGCGAGTTCGCCTGATGGACTTCAACGGCAAGGTCCTCATCGACGAGAACAGGGAACTCAAGGTGCTGCCGCTGTCGAGCCACATTGCGCTCAGTTGGCCACTCGCCAAAATCACTGAAGCCGGGGCCTGGGACACATCCAAAGTCTTTGTTGTCGCCGAACTGGTTGCGGAGGGCAAGACCCTCTCACGCAACCTCATCTACCTAGCCCCCACAAAGGCCATTCAATTGCTCCCCGCGCAACTCACCACACAACTGACAGGAGCCAATGGTGAGTACGCGCTGCAAATCTCCTCGCCGGTTCTGGCCCGCAGTGTGCATATCAGCTTCGGCGAACTGGACGCCGCGCTAGCGGACGATTACATTGACCTGCTCCCCGGGGAAACTGTCTCCATTCCCATCCACGCTCAGGCCTCGCTGGAGGAGTTGCGCTCGCACCTTGAAGTGCTTTCGCTTGCCGATGCTTTTGCCTCGCCCTCCGGACCGGCTGTGCTCACAGCCGCGCCGCCTGCCTCGCCCGCCTCCCTTGTCGCCGCGCCGCAGCAAAATAAATGAGCCGGTCAGATAAGACCGGCCCATCGTTTGACAATTATCAAATCAGAACGAGAATCGCATCTGTGCATAAATTCTTCGCGATGCAGGTCCCTGCGAGAAGATCATGCCTGCAAGGCTGGTCGATTTGCCAAATTCACTCCCCAATGTTCCAATCGGCGTCCCGTAGTTGATGTTGTTGAACAGGTTCAAAGCCTGCACGCTGAAGTTCAGGTTGTATCTGCGGTCTGAAGTGGGTGGGCCCGGGGGGCCACCATGGCCGCCGCCAAATCCTCCGGGGCCAAATCCACCACCACCCGGCCCGTGCCCGCCATGGGGTGGCCCGCCGCCCTGCGGTCCGCCATCCTGGCCACCCAGCGCCTTGTCAAGCTTGGGGCCAATGCCCCAGGTCCTGCTGATGCGCAGGTTGAAGGCCACCGATGCGGGGCTGTTTCCCATATTCACCGGTATGGGCGTGTACGCCCCCGGGGTGACATCGATATTGAAGCATCCATAGTCAGTCAAAACGTCGCCGGCAGCCGAGCAGGTTTGCGGGTCGCTGGCATAGGCCGGGCGCGTGTTGAAAAATCCATTCTGTTCCTGGTCCGCGCCGGTGGTAATGTTGAATGGCCGCCCAGACCTCGCCAATAGAAATGGATTGAAGAGGATTCCCCAGGGGCCCGTGTAATTCGCAAATGCGGCAATGAAGTGAGTCGAGGCAAAGCTTGCGCGCCCATAATCCTGTGTCAGGTTGTATGCATTCGAGGCTGTTCCGCCTGCGCCGTCGGAGTTGGCAACGGCCGTATAGTTGTAAAACCCGCGAATGCTGAAATTCTTGCTCAGTGTCAGGTTCACACTCGTGGTCAGTTGGTCCTGCTTGAAGACCGCCTCGGAGTAGTACTGGTTGATGTAGCCGAGCGTCGGGTCGTAGGTGATTGCGCCCGGCTGGTTGGCATCGCGCGTAATCAACTGGTGCACGCCGAAGCTGTGCAGGTAGGTGACCGTGAGCGTGGAGCCTTTGTTCACCTGGCGCTCCAGGCTGGTGCCAAGTTGGTGCATATAAGGCGCGTGGAAGGTTGGCGCGATTTGCACAATCGTTGAAGCCTGGCTGGCCACCGCCCCGCAACCCTGCGGCTGGCTTAACGCGTTCTGCAGGCTGGTCGCGTCAAAGCACGTCGGGTTTGCAATCTGGTATTGCCTCACCGAGTTTGCCCCGCCGCTTTGGCGCGTTGCCTGTAGAACGTTGCCAAGCGCGAGCCGGTCGTAAAAAATTCCATAACCGGCGCGCCACACAGTCTTCGTCTTGTTGTCCTTGTGGCCATCGAGTGCATACGCAAACGCCAGGCGCGGCGCCCAGTCGTTGTGGTCGCTGATGTGGTTCTGTGTCTCCCAGCGCATGCCGCCAGAGAGGGTCAAAAACTTGTTGTACTTCCAATCGTCCTGAAAAAACAGCGCCGCATCAAAAACATTGGCGGTGAAATTGGTCGGCCCGGTCGAGTATGTCAACTGCGCCAGTGGCAGCGCGCCCGATGAAGAGGTGTTGCCCAGTGAACCAAAGGTGAATGTGCCATTGAAGTTGGAGTCCGTGCTGTTCGCATCGCGGTTGTCGCGCAGGCGGGTTCCAAACTTGATCGCATGGTTGCCATGGCTCCAAGTGGTGATATCCCAGAGCTCAAAGTGGTCCTGGTGGTCCTTGGCCGATTGCGAACTCGCGCCGCCGCCTGTGAAGTCGCCCATGATCTGCAGGGTCGGCGTTGTGCTCACCGGCGTTTGGGAACTCGTGTCCCGCAGGTACTGGAAACGAATCTCATTCACCACATGATCATTGATGATGATCGAGTCGCTCGCCTGGATGGTGTGCTCATTCGAGGTCGTGGTCATCGACTGGCTGGGCAATTGCGTGGAGCCGATGTCGCCCGTCTCCGTGTCGTGGTAGAACTGGTATCGCAGTGTGAGCGTCTGCCGGTCTCCCAGTTGGTAGTCCAGCCGCGGCGCAATGTTGAAGCGGTTGTGCGGGTTTGCCAGGTCGCCGGACAGCGTCGTGGCCTGCTGCTGGTAAACGTAAACGCCGTTCGAGGGGTTCTCCACCGCGCCCGGCGTGTAAACATACACCTGCACGTCGTGGTTGTCGCGGTCCTCGGCGCTGATGAAAAAAGATGTCTTCTTGTTCAGCGATCCATTCAATGTGCCGTTGAACTGGATTCGATTGTACGGCTGCACGTTCTTGTCAAAAGGATTGCCGGTATTGAAGGAGCTGTCATTGCCCTGCACGAAAATTGAGCCGTGCAGTTGGTCCGTTCCCGGCTTGGTGAGGATTTCAATGCGCCCGTAGCCGATTTTGTCGAACTCGGATGAAAAGGGATTCTGGTTGATGCGAATCTCGCGGATGGCCGATTTTGGCGGCAACTGACCGCCCGTGAAGCCGTCAATGTAGATTTGCCCGCCATTCGGCCCCGCCGCCGGCCCGGCCAGCGCGCTTAATTCATTCGCCAGCTCGTCCGGGTCGTCCGAGAGCGCGTCGAGGTCGCTGCCTTTCAAAATCACCGCGTTCGAGTTTCCGCCGGCCTCAACATTCACCGTGGGCGACTCATCCGTCACCACCACGCTTTGCTCCTCGGTTGCGATGGCCATCGAGATGTCCACGCGCTTGTTCTGCCCGGGCGTCACGGTAATCGGCTTCGATGCAAAGGGCGCGAAGCCCTGGAAGTTAGCCAGCACAATGTAGCTCCCCGGGCGCAGGCCGCGAAATTCATACGCGCCTCCCGCATCCGAGCTCCCGCTGCCGAGCGTATGGCCCTTGGCATCGGTCAATGTCACCTTCGCCCCGGGAATCATCGCTCCCGTCGGGTCGCTGACGTGGCCGTGCAGGGTTATCGTCTGCTCCAGGCTGGCAGCATTTTGCGGCTGGCCGGGTGAGCCGGCCGTAGTTGTGTTTGACTGGGCCTGCAGCACGCCCATGGCTGTCGCGAGCAGAAAAAATCCAAAAAACCGAAAATACGCCTTCACTCTTTTCCTCTCATTCCTTGAGGGTTCCCTGTCTCTTACTGCGCGCCGCCCATGTCGCCACTGTTGCCGCCACTAACACTCCAATTCGAGAGCATGTCCTTGCTCGCGGGCGCTTCCAGCAGGGGCTCAACGCCCGAGAGAAGCATGATCAGGTTGATGTGCCCGTCGTCCCCGCTTGCCACCAGCATCACCGCATCGCCCTTTTTCAAATCATTCAAATGGGCCGCTGGCGCGCGGTTGAGCAACATCTGCATCCCGCCGGTGCCGCCGCTGCCGTTGCCTGCATTGGAGCCGCCAGGCCAGTGTTGTCCACCCTGCCCCGGGTGCGATGCGGGTGCCGCGCCATTTCCACCTTGATCGCCATTCTTCAACCGCGTGGCAAGCATCGTCGCCATTTGCTCCGGCAGCGCGCGCATCTCAGCCTCATCGCCCACATGCACCGTCACCGGCTTCTTCGTCGCCAGGTCCTTGAAGCTGATTGTCTTTGCGCCTGCATCAATCGCATCCAGCCTGCCGGAGAGGTTGAGGAAGGAGCCTGACACCACCTCAACAGCAGCTATCTCGGTCCCATCGGCATTCTTCGTCCCGTGCGCGCGCAACTGGTCGCCGGCATGGACGGCACTCAACGGCGCGTCTGTCGCCTTGGCATAGTTCACAGAATCCGGGGCGTAGCGCTTCAGCGTGGTCGTTGCCGTTATATGCACGGTGATGGTTTTTTGCGTGCTGCCGAACCCGCTCGCAATCACGATCGTGCCGGTTGCGGCATCCACCGACTTCACCAACCCGCCCACCCCGTTTTTCTGCCACTCCTCGGCCTCTTTCCGCTGTTTTGCGGCCACGTCCTCTGCCTTGATGGCGATGATCCGCAACGCAGTGGCCGGGGTGGTGGCGCCGTCTATCGCCACCAGCACGCGGTCTCCCTGGGCCAGCTCCGCAAGGCTCATCGCTACCGCCGTGCTCAAGTCCTTCTGCCCCGGCTCAATCCGCTTCAAAACCGTCTTGTCATTGACCGAAAAGCTGGTCTCAACGCCATTGTCGGCCTTCACAGTCAATGCGTTGCCGTTCACCGCACTCAAGGTCCCCAGTACGCGCGTACTTGTCTGCGCAGCGGCAAGGTGAAATGCCGCACACAGTAGAAAAACAGCCGCTGCATGGATTGCGCGGCCGCTGATTTTGGCAAAAAAAATTCTCTTCATCGGATTCTCCTGAATCACGGTGCAATGGGTTGAAGTCTATCCTTCTCAGAAAGATGGACGCGGAATCAGGAGCAAAGGTTTACATATATTTTTCAGTAATTTATGGCGCAAGTTCAGCGTTCTTCAAGAAGCCCATGCTGCCCGATGGGCTGGGATGAATACCCGCAATCCGCTTTGTATGCACCACGATCGCATTTTGCGCCCACAGGTTGATGGCCGGCAAATCCTCAAGCAAAATCCGTTGCACCGCGGCATAATCCCGCTTGCGCAATCCTTGATCGCCCGATTGCTCCGCCTCGCGCAGCAGCGTGTCAAGCTTCGGGTTGTCATAAAAACCCCTGTTGCCGCCGTTGGGCGGTTCGCGCCAGGTGGCAAAGGCGTAACTGAAGATGCTGGGCTGCTCGTTGCCGCCCACCCAGCGCAGCGTATAGATGCTGAACGCCCCATGCACCACATCACTGTAAAAGGTCGCGAACTCGTTGCTTTGGATGTTGAGCGCAATCCCCACCCCAGCCAACTGCTGCTGAAGAACTGCCGCCAGCAATCGCGCGCTCTCATCCGTGCTGGTCCTGAGCGTGGTGTGAAAGCGCATGCCATCCGCGCCCCTGCGGTAGCCGGCTTCGTCCAACAATTGCTCGGCGCGATGTGGGTCATATTCAATGTGCGCCGGGTTTGTCGCCGCGCTCTGCCAGTGCGCCCAATGCGCCGCCGGCAGAAGGCTCTCCGCCGGGCGGGCATGGCCGCGCAACAGCGTTTGGATGATCAAGCGCCGGTCGATCGCAAACCCTATCGCCCTTCGCACACGCGCATCCCGCAACGCGGCATCGCGCGTATTGAAGGTCAAATATTGCACCACCGTGCCAGGCGCCTCCTCAATGGCCAAATTCGCCTTTGTGGCCAGCACCGGCAGCGTGTCCATCGTCGTAGGGTTCACGCTGATGTCGGCCGTGCCTTTCTCCAGTTCCAGCGTCCGCGTGTTTGCATCCGGGACCACCGCAAAACGCAGGCGCTTGATCTTCGGCACTCCGCTCCAACTGCGCCCATTGGCATCCAAAACCACCTCCTGGTCCATCGACGCGGAGACAAACCGGAAGGCCCCGGTGCCCACCGGGTGCTGCGCAAACTCTTTCCCACTGCCATAGGGCACAATGCCCATCGCACTCGCCGTCAGATTTTCCAGCAGGCTGTTGTCCGGCCTGCTCAAATGGAAAATCACTGTCCCAGCGTCCGGCGTCTCAATGCCCGTTACCGCCGCGTAAGTATTCGTCTTGGCGCTGATCACCACTCCATCGCGCATGGAATTGATCGTCCAGGCCACATCCCGCGAACTCAGGAGGCGTCCATCTTGAAAAAGCACACCCGGGCGCAGGTGGAATATATAAGTCAGCGGGTCGGGCTCTTCCCATCGCTCGGCCAGCGACGGCATAAAGTTGTACTGCGCATCGGTGGCCACCAGCCCGTCGAAGATCAGTTCGTGCAAATGCTCCGAGACTGCGTCCGTTCCCACGCGTGGGTCCAGGCTGGTGGGGGAGTTTTCAAGCAATACCACCACGGTATCGCTCTCCGGTTGCGCGCTCCGGCAACCGACCATCGCGGGCAATCCGCAGCACAGAGCCGCACAAACCAAGAGCCTTTTAAACATGGGTGATCTGCCCCAGCACAGCAAGCCGACTGGCGCCCGTCGCAGCGGGTACATTGGCAGGCCTCCTATTCCACGTTTGCCACGCCAGCAAGGCAAAGGCCGCCGCCTCCTTCGCCTCAGCCGGCATGCCAAACTCTTCGCTCGACCGCAGCACACAATTGAGCGGGCAAAGCCGCACCGCCAGCATCTCCATCAGCGCGAGGTTGCGCGCGCCACCGCCTGAAACAACAAACTCAACATCGGATGATCCCATGCGCGGCAGGACAAATTTCTTGTACGCCCGCGTAATCGCCTCGGCCGTCAACGCCGTAGCCGTGGCCATGGCATCTTCCTTACGGCGGGATTCTTTCCGGCACATGCGCAAAAACTCCAGCGCAAACTGGCGTCCAAACTGCTCGCGCCCCGCTGTCTTCGGCGGTCGCATGGTGAAGAACTTGTTGCTGAATGCGGACTTCAGCACCGGCTCAAGCACGTGCCCGCGCCGCGCATGTTGGCCGCCCCTGTCAAACCGCTCGCCAAACAACTCCTGCGCAAGCGCATCGATGACCATGTTTCCTGGGCCGGTGTCAAAAGCAATCAACTCCCCCGGCCCGGCGCCTGCGGGGATTGCCGTCAAATTGGCAATGCCGCCGATATTCTGCAATACCCGCGATACGGCCTTGGATGAGTAAAGCGTCCAGTCGAGGAAGGGAACCAGCGGCGCGCCCTGGCCACCCGCCACCATGTCCGCTGGGCGAAAATTTGAAACCACCGGCACTCCGCACGCGCCCGCGATGACCGCCGTCTCGCCCAACTGCCAAGTGCAGGCAAATTTGCCGCCCGCGAACTTCTCCGCCTCGGCCTGGTGGTAAACCGTCTGCCCGTGGCAACCAATCAAGTCAATTTTCAGTTTGTGCCTGTGGAGTGTATTTTTCACCGCCTCCGCATACGCAATCCCCAGCCGCCAGTTCAACCGCGCCAACTCCGCGGTGGAAATGGATTTCGCATCCATCGCGCCCAGCACTGCACGCCTCAATGCCGTTGTAAACTGAAAGCCCTCGTGGGCCATCAACCCAAGCCGCGTGCCACCCTTGCCATCGCTAATCCGCACCACGGCCACATCAATTCCATCCGCGGAGGTTCCGCTCATGATGCCGGCCACAATCATGCTTGCCGCCCCTTTGCCACGTCTTCATTGAAGGCCAGAATCCGCCCGCGCAGCGCCTTATACTCAGATGCGCTCAGCGCCTTCGCCGGCTTGCGAACCAGCCTTGCCCGTTCATGCGCAACAAACTTTGCCCGCGACGTGATGATTCTCCTGAACACCGCCGACCGCTCCGCCTCACTCAGCACCGCCTCATAGGCCGCAATCACCAGTTCCGCCTTGTGGCAGACCAGCGCCATGTCCATCCCCGCGCGGAAGACCTCGACCGCAGCCTCCTCAATCGGCAGGAACTTCAAAATACCGCCCATCTCTAAATCATCGGAAAGAATAATTCCCTTGTATTTGATCTTCTTGCGCAGCACATCGGTCCAGAATGGCGAGGCACTCGCCGGCCTCTTCTTGTCTTTCGTCCTTGGGTACGCCGCATGGTTCACCATCACAAACGGCATCTCCCCGCGCAACTCCCTGTAGGGCGCAAGGTCTTCCGCCCACAACGCCTTCCATCCGCGCCCAATCACCGGCGTCTCCAGGTGTGAATCAACCATTCCACCGCCCAAGCCCGGATAATGCTTTCCACAGCCCAGAACGCCGCGTTTCCTCATGCCCGCCAGCACTTCGCGCCCATACTCCGCCACGCCCCCAGGAGTCGCTGCCGGGGTTCGCGTCGTCATCACCGCCCACGCATCGGGCAGCGCCAAATCCAGCACCGGCGCAAAGCTTGTGTTGAACCCGAATGCGCGCGCGGCGTCGGCGATTAACTCACCGTGCCGCCGCATCAACTTTTTAACGCCCGTCGCCGCCACCTCCTGCGCGGCTGCGATCGGCGCCAGTGTATCGCGCAGGCGGTTCACCGTCCCCCCCTCCACGTCCACGCACCGGAAGGCCCGCGGCGCGCACTCCGCGGTTGCCGCATCCAACAGCGCCCGTGTCTGCCCCGCGTTCTCAATATTGCGCCGGAACAAAATCACACCCGAGGGGCCAACCAGCCGCAGCCAGTTGCGTTCCAGCCCCGTAAGCTCCACGCCTTCGAGGCCCACGATGAAAAGGCTCCCCACGTCTGCGCGCAAACTCTTTCCACTCGATCCCATCGTCAGCTACTCCCCCTTCAATTCCTGCTTCAATTCCTCCAGCAGGTTCAAGGCCTGCAACGGCGTTAATGAATTCACGTCCGTCTCCGCCAGGCGGTCCACGATCCTCTGCGAAAGCGGGGTAAAAATTGTCATCTGCATCGGCGCATGCGTCTCCACATCCACGCTCTCGCGTTCCTGCTTTTCGTGCTGCCGCAACACATGCCGCGCGCGTTCAATCACCGCATAGGGCAGCCCGGCCAGCCGCGCCACCTCAATCCCGTAGCTCTTGTTCGCCGCGCCCGGTTCAATCGCATGGAGAAACACGATTCCCCCGGCACCCTCCTTCACCGCCACGCGCAGGTTCCTCACCCGCTCCAATTTTTCACCGAGCAGGGTCAACTCATGGTAGTGCGTCGCAAACAACGTTCGCGCCCTCACCTCCGTGTGCAAATATTCCACCGTCGCCCACGCCAGGCTCAATCCATCAAAGGTCGCCGTTCCACGTCCCATCTCGTCGAGCAGCACCAGGGAGCGCGGGGTCGCCGTGTTCAGTATCGTTGCCGTCTCCGTCATCTCCACCATGAAGGTGGACCGGCCCCGTGCCAGGTTGTCGCTGGCGCCAATGCGCGTGTAAATCCTGTCCACAAGCCCCAGCCGCATCCGCTCCGCCGGGACAAAACTTCCCATCTGCGCCATCAGCACCAGCAGGGCCGCCTGCCTCAGGTAGGTGCTCTTGCCGCCCATGTTTGGCCCCGTGATCAGTAGCAGGCTCGGCCCATCGCCACTCAAATAAAGATCATTGGCAATAAACCGCCCCGCGCGCGTCTCCTCCATCCACTGCTCAATCACCGCATGGCGCGAGTGCACCGCCTCCAACACCGGTTCGTCCGCGATCTCCGGTCGCGCATAGTTGCGTGCCGCCGCCAAATGGGAAAAATTGGCCAGCAAATCCGCCTCGGCCACCAGTGCCGCCACTCGTTTCAGCCGCCCGCTTTCGGCCAAAACCTGCGCGCGCAACCCCGCAAACAACCGCTTCTCAATCTCAATCGCGCGGTCATGCGCCGTCAGGATTTTTACCTCGTACTCCTTCAACTCCGGCGTCGTGAAACGCTCCGCGTTCACCAGTGTTTGTTTGCGCTCATAATCAGCCGGAATCTCGCCCTTCAAATTGGCCTTTGTAATCTCGATGTAGTAGCCGAAGACCGAGTTGTAGCGCACCTTGAGCGAACCAATCCCCGTCCGCGCGCGCTCGCGCTCCTCAATGGCCGCAATTTGTTGGCGCCCCGAGGTTGAAACCGTCCGCAGCTCGTCCAACTCCGCGCTTACCCCCGCCGCAATTGCCCCCCCATCGGCCAGTGTCAACGGAGGTTCGGCTACCAGGGTCCGCTCAATCTCTGCCGCCAGTTCGGCAACGGGGTCAAAACTCTCAAAAATCCTCTTCCATGCGGACGCGCGCAAAACACCAACCGCCGCTTTCACTCCCGGCAGCCTTTGCAACGACGCGCCCAGCGCCCGCAGGTCACGCGGCCCCGCGCTATCGAGCGAAATCCTGCCCAGCAACCGCTCCAGATCAAGAATCCCGTTGAAGGCGCGCCGCAATTCCTCACGCCGGATCAACTCAACCGCCAGCTCGCCCACCGCTTCATGCCGTGCCTCAATATCCGCACGCACAACAAGGGGCCGCAGAATTGTCGCCCGCAGCAGGCGCTTTCCCATCGGTGTCTGGCACGCATCCAAAGTATGGAACAACGTCACCCGCCCATCCCCGCCGGCAAACAAGGGTTCAACCAGCTCAAGGTTCCGTACCGTCACCTGGTCCAGCTCAAGCGCCGTGGCGTGGCGATCAAACCGTATCGACTCGATATGAGCCGCATCCAATTTTTGTGTTGTCCTCAGATAATGCAGCACCGCGCCAACGGCAATCGTCGCCGCCGGATGCCCATCGAGTCCCAACCCTTCCAAACTTTTTACGTTGAACTGCCGCTCCACCAGTGGACGCGCAAAATCCTGCGTAAAAACCCAATCCTCCAACCGCGTCTTCGCGCCCAAGCGCTCCAACTGCGGTGCCATTGCGGCAGACCCGGCGAGCAACAACTCACTCGGCACAGCCTTGAGCAACTCATCAATTGCCTCGGACTCGGCCGTCGGGCCTTCGAACTCTGCCACACGAAACTCGCCCGTTGAAACATCCAGCAATGCTGTCGCCCGGGCCGCGCCCGCCGCGCTCATCGCCGCCAGGTAATTCGATTCCGCAGCCCCCAGCGCCGGGTCCAGCGCCGTGCCCGGCGACAGAACCCGCGTCACCTCGCGCCGGACAATTTTTTTGGTCAGCTTTGGGTCTTCCATCTGCTCGCAGATGGCAACCCGGTAGCCCTTCCGCAACAGTCTGTTTAAATAATTTTCCGCCGCGTGGTACGGCACACCGCACATCGGCAACTGCCGCTCCCGGTCCCGCGCCGTCAAGGTCAACTGCAACTCGCGGCTCGCCGTCACCGCGTCGTCATAAAACAGCTCGTAAAAATCCCCCATGCGGAAGAACAACAGCGCGTCGGGGTTCTCATTTTTCGCCGCCGTCCACTGTCGCATAAACGGAGTCAGCTCCGCAGCCTTCGCCGCAGGTTCCATTTCCGGCAAAAAGGGAATTGCCCCCTCGTTTTGTGGCTCTTTCTCTCGCACGCTCATTCCAGCTTACAAGGCAGGCGCGGAGGATGATGAAGTGGAATTCTGGCCTGAATTATTGCTTTCCCGAGGTGCGGCTGGGTTTCAACCTGTAATACCCGGCCACCACGGTCAGCGTCCCGCACGCCGCCAAACTCGCGCTCATCCCAAAAATCAGTGACCTATCATGCTGCAATGTGCCATGCAGAATTCCCAGCGCCTGCAGCAGGCTGAATCCGCCAAAGGTTATCAGCGACACCCCCTCAGCCGACCGCTTCCGCAGAACCGCCACCAGTTGCGGAACAAACAGCAGCGCATTGCCCAGCAAACCCAGTCCAAACAACCACGCAACGATTTCCTTCAAAGCGTCCTCCACTCCCCACGCTCTGAGTCTATCGTTTACGCCGCCGCCCGGCCTCTCACGCGGTAATAAATTGCCAATACTGTCAGCGTCCCGCACGCGGCCAGGCTTGTTCCCATTCCAAACACCAGCGACCGGTCATGCTCCAGATAC
>JAJXXN010000273.1 GCA_021781075.1 Acidobacteriota bacterium
CGGCACGGACGCAACGGGTTCGGCGGAATACAACTATCAGCTCAGCCAGCGTCGTGCCGACTCCGTGGTGCAGTATCTGGTTTCGAAATATGGAATTGCCGCGCATCGGTTCTACTTAATCGGCATTGGCAAGGACGTGGAAGTAGCGCCGAATACCACTTCAGAAGGTCGCAAGCAAAACCGCCGAGTCGAGATCCAACTTTTGACGAACATGGCAAATGCAACCCAGCCGGCAGCCAATTCCAGCGGATCGTAATGCGCAGGGCGCCACAGGAAAAACGGGCCAAAGTGGCAATGGAGTGCGAATCCAATCGCACTCCATTTTTTTGCCTGCAAGTCTGGGACGCCCGGGAACGGCTTGAAGCGGCATTCCATGCGTATGCCGAGGGCTGCGGATGTCTTGAATGCCTTTTGTCTGCTGCCATGGAAGCAAGCAGAATGCAGGGGAGAATACGCGCTTTGGTTGTGTAGCGCGGCTTATGGAATCCCTGTGCCATCCGGCCTGACGGTGCGCATAAATCAAAGCGGCCACCCAGCTTGAATCGGTGAGGAGACGATCACGCAGGAGCTTGTTGCAAAAGTGTATTGAGCATTTGGCGGGACCGCAAGGGAACATTCATCAGGGGCTGAAGCCCGGGTATTTATTGCGATTGGCCGGCACGACCAAAGTCGTGCCTGTTCAAAACACGGGTGCGAAACGAGTTTTTCAACAAGCTATCAGAGCGAGTTCAGCAGATGCCGGGAAGCGGTAGCGCGGTCTCTGCGTGGTGGGAGCAGGCGCGTTTATCCCTGGAGACAAAGAAGTGGCCCCGGCGAGTGCCGGGGCCTGTTCTTTGCTGATCCTGTGCGGATGGTTTACTCATTGCCTTGGATTGGTGCAGCCGCCTCAGGCGCTATCTGCTGCGAAAATTAATTTTCCGCAACTGGCGTGGTTGGCTGACTGGTTGAAGCGCTTTGCTCCGCCAGGCTGTTCTCCATCAGGCGGATCAGCACGCTGCCGGTGCGAACGGGCTTGCCTGCTGCATCGCCTTCCTGTGCCTTGGCATTGCCGAGCGCAACGGAATGCATGCGATAGACCGGGATTTTATGGTCGACGACGAGATAGCGCTTGACGGCATCCGCAAGCCGCTGTGAGTTTGCAATGCCAACGTTGCCCGCGCCAGGTGAATGCGACTCCAGTTCGAGAATGTAGCCGGTCTGCCCGTTCAACGTGGTTGCAAGATCATCCAGTTGCTTGCGGGCCTCTGCAGACAAAACCGGTTGGCTGCCACGGAAGGCGATAACGAGGTCCACCTTTTGGCTGTAGTTATCGAGGCTGTTGATGGTGTGATTCAACTTGTCGATGTGGTTGTTGGCATTCATCGCTGCGGTGTTTGCCTGCTGCGCCTGGCTGTTGGCCTGCGTGGCGGTCTGGTTTGCCGAGTCCGCGGTGCCTTGCGCTTTGCGGATGCCGGCCTGCGCGCGCTCGTCCACATCGCGAATGTCCTTTGCGTTCTGGCCGTTTACCTGGTCAAGCTCTCCCAGGCGGTCGTTGATGGGATCAAGCTGCTTTTTCAGCCATTTCTTGCGCACAAAGGGGTTCACACGTCCCCAGAAACCTTCCTTGGAGGTTTGCGTGTACTTTGATGCTTGTGGAGCTGGCGGCTGATCTCCAACTGAAGTGGGCACCGGCTGCACGGGTTGTGTGGCTGAAGCGTCCTGCGCAGAGACTGGAACTGTGAGGGCGGCAGCCAGCAGGATTGCAGGGAGTGAAAGCAGGTGGAGCGGGTTGATGTTCAATCGGGTCATGTGGTGCTCCTTTGGAGGCAATTTCCGCAATTCAATGCGGAGTGAGCTGTTCGCTCTACGCTCAAGAGAAATGCAAGTGGAGTGCCAAGAGGGACCGCAGGCGGAAGATAAGTGTTTGTCCTTTTAGTTTCTGTAATCTACGGGGGTAAAAGCAGCCGCACAGCAGGGCGGATGAGCGTTCTGCACAGCCCGGGAAGTATGTAACTCCTGCCCGACCGGGTATTTTCTACCTGGTACTTGGCAGGAGGAAAGACGAAGGCTTGTTCCAAAGATTGCGAGGGCCGACAAGCTACTTGTTCAGCTCGCCTAACAGTAATTTGGCCTTGGCGGCCAGTGTGTATGCGCCATCTGCATCGCCACTGGCAAGTGCCGCCTTGGCCTGCTTGAGATAATCGCGGATTTTGGCTGCTGTTTCGCGTTCCGAGCTGTTGAAATTGCGTTTGATAGCCTTCAGGTCGCGCTCAATGGAGTTGATCAAATTCAGCGTGGTTTGATTTAGATCCGCGTCGTTGCCCGAGGTAAGGTTGCCGATGACGCTGATGGCGGGGCTTTGATTGCGTGCCTCCAGTGTTGCCGTTGATGTGTCCTGGGCCGTGGTGGGCTGGTTTGCTGTCGCGGATTGAGCGCGCGAAGGCGGGTGCTTGACCCACGTTTTTGGCTTAGGCGGAGGCGCATTTTTAGTGGAGGGGTTTTGAGGCTCGGTGGCCGGAGTGGTTGTGGCTTGCGCCGAGGCCGGATTCGTCTGGGTGCTGCCTGGCCCGTTTGTCCCGGTTGCGGGAGCCGTGGATGGGGCAGGCTCAACCGGCGGCGCGGTGATGGCCGGCGGGGCCTGTGCGGGATTTTTGTGGAGTGAATGCGAGCAAGCCGCAAGCAGGAATGAGAGCAAAAAAGCCACGCTGATGAAAAATGATTTCATGCAGTTTTCCTCCGGGCTGAAAACCCCGCTCTGCCGGCCTGACGGCGTGAGGATTCAGCATTGATGAGTGGAATGCGGAGTAAGAACGCGGCGCCAATTTCACGGTTGGGATCAACATCGATGCTTCCGTGATGCAGTTGCAGAATTCGTGCCGTCATGGCAAGCCCGATGCCGCTTCCTCCGCTCTTGGTGGTGAAGTAGAGGTCGAAAATTTTTTCCCGAATCTCCTCGGGGATACCGGGCCCCTGGTCCGCGATGCACAGCACGGCGGATTTGGCAGGGTACAGCGCGGAAGAAGTGGAGAGCGCGCCAACATTCAGCGACCCGGCCTTTGGCCCCTCTTCCAGAATAACTTCCAAAGTGCCGCCACCGGGCATTGCCTGGGCGCCGTTGCGGACAACATTGAGTATTGCCTGCTTGAGCAG
>JAJXXN010000073.1 GCA_021781075.1 Acidobacteriota bacterium
GACCATGTCCTCTTCGGCAAGTACTCCGGCACCGAGATCAAGATCGACGGCGAAGAGTTCCTCATCATGCGCGAAGAAGAAGTCCTCGGCATCATCAAGAAGTAACTGACATCTGACAACCGCATTCTGACAACTGTTTTATCGGAGAAAAGAAAATGGCAAAGCAAATTCTGCACGGTGAAGATTCCCGTCAGGCGATCCTGCGCGGTGTGAATACCCTCGCGGACGCCGTCAAGGCGACACTCGGCCCCAAGGGCCGCAACGTCGTCATCGAGAAAAAGTTCGGTTCCCCGACGATCACCAAGGACGGCGTGACCGTCGCGAAAGAGATCGAGCTCAAGGACCCGGTCGAGAACGTGGGCGCGCAGCTCGTCAAGGAAGTCGCATCCAAGACATCGGATGTAGCCGGCGATGGCACCACCACCGCGACCGTTCTGGCCCAGTCCATCTACCGCGAAGGCGTCAAGACCGTTGCCGCCGGCGCCAACCCGACCGCCCTCAAGCGCGGCATTGACAAGGCCGTCACCGCCATCATCGGCAAGCGCGACAACGACGGCAAGTGGATTGAGCAGGGCGCGCTTGGCAAGCTCTCCAAGCCCGTCGATGAAAGCTCCGTTGCCCAGGTGGGCACCATCAGCGCCAACGGCGACACCGAGATTGGCGAAATCATCGCCAGTGCCATGAAGACCGTGGGCAAGGACGGCGTGGTCACCATCGAAGAGTCCAAGACCCTGCACACGCACCTGGAGACCGTCGACGGCATGCAGTTTGACCGCGGCTACCTCAGCCCCTACTTTGTGACCGATGCCGAGCGCCTCGAAGTCGTCCTCGATGAGCCCTACATCCTGATCTACGAGAAGAAGATCAGCGCCATGAAGGACCTGCTGCCGGTGCTTGAGCAGGCGGCCCGCAGCGGCAAGCCCCTCCTCATCATCGCCGAGGACGTCGAAGGCGAAGCCCTCGCCACCCTCGTGGTGAACAAGCTCCGTGGCACACTCAATGTTGCGGCAGTCAAGGCACCCGGCTTTGGCGACCGCCGCAAGGCCATCCTTGCCGACATCGCGGTTCTCACCGGCGGCAAGGCCATCACCGAGGACCTCGGCATCAAGCTGGAAGCCGTAAAGCTCGAGGACCTTGGCAAGGCAAAGCGCATCACCATCGACAAGGACAACACCACCATCGTTGATGGTGGCGGAAAGAGCAGCGAGATTGAAGCCCGCGTGAAGGAGATTCGCGTCCAGATCGAGAAGACCACCTCCGACTATGACCGCGAAAAGCTCCAGGAGCGCCTCGCCAAGCTGGTTGGCGGCGTTGCCGTCATCAAGGTCGGCGCGGCCACCGAGACCGAGCTCAAGGAGCGCAAGGCCCGCGTTGAGGATGCCCTCCACGCCACCCGCGCCGCGGTTGAGGAAGGCATCGTCCCCGGCGGCGGCGTCGCCCTCGTCCGCTCCGTCAAGGCCGTTGAGGACTTGCTCAAGACCCTCGAAGGTGATGAGAAAGTCGGCGCCAAAATCGTCCGCCGCGCCCTTGAGGAGCCACTGCGCCAGATTGTCGCCAATGCCGGCGAAGAGGGTGCGGTGGTTGTTGCCAAGGTGCTCGAATCGAAGGATGCGCACTATGGCTACAACGCGGCCACCGGCATCTTTGAGGACCTGGTCAAGGCCGGCGTCATCGACCCCACCAAGGTCACCCGCACCGCCCTGCAGAATGCTGCCTCCATCGCCGGTCTGCTCCTCACCACCGAGGCGCTCATCAGCGAGATTCCCGAGCCCAAGCCGGCTCCGGCTGGCGGCGGCCACGGCGGCGGCATGGACGGAATGTACTAGGACTGGCCGTCCAGGCGAAAGCGCCCAATGGGCGCAAAGCTCTGAAGACGCTACCACTAACAAGCAAAGCCCCCGGTTCGCCGGGGGCTTTGCATTGACGCCGCGCATACCATGGTATAAATGGTATTATTCCTTTATTGGTACGAAAGAGAGGGAAAAAGTGACAACTACGACCTCAAAACTGCGACTCGCAGACCGGATCTGGCTTGCTGTTGCTATTCTTCAACAGCAATTTCCGCATGCGGCGTTTTCCAGGCACGAAATTCGGCAGGAACTTAGTAAATCAGAACTAGGTTTTGGGACAAATCCCGCTTCCGTTAATGCTCATCTGAAGCAGCATCTGGTTGCCAATGTTCCACCATCAACAGGTCGGTACACGATGTTGTTTCAGACTCAAACTGGCTTCCTGCGTCTTTATCGCCCTGGCGATTTCATCGATCCAAATAGACGCTCAGGACGTGACGCCAAATATATGCCAAAACGTGAGGAGGTCCCATCTGAGTATCATCCCCTTCTGGACTGGTATGTGCAATGGTGCCGGCAAACCGGGGCAAATCAATCTAAGGACTGGGCCAACGACCCATTAATTCTACTCATCGGTTCCGGTGATCATATCTGGGCTGATGAGCACGCGGATGAGTACGTCGAAAACTTAAGGAGGGAGGAAGCGTGAGCAAAATATTCTTTGACACCAATATTTTCATTTACATGTTCGAAGGGCTTGAACCCAGGCGCAGCCGCATGCTGGCGTTGCGCAAACGGATGTTGACGCGGGGAGATCAAATTGTCACATCGGCCATGACGCTGGGTGAAGTGTTGGTGAAACCAACCAAACTCGGCCAGCTCTCGCTTATTGAACAATATGACCGCGCCATTCGAGCGACTGCTCTGGTGGTTAATTTTGATACCCCAATTGCGTGGCGTTACGCATCCTTGCGCGCCACGCACAATATTCGCAACCCGGATGCAATACAGCTTGCATGTGCGTCCCATGTTGGCGTGGACCTGTTCATTTCAAATGATGAAAAGTTACATCAGCTCAATATCCCCGGCATTGGGTTCATCACACCGCTTGAAAATGTTCCATTGTAGTGCCAGTTGTTTTTTCATAGCATACTCAAGCCGCCAGCAGAAAGCCCCCGGTTCGCCGGGGGCTTTCTGCTTTCAGGTTTCGGAATTTTGCGCAACAGACACCACGCCGCGCCGGGCGTGGGCTGGTGGAGCGTTGAATGGCAATTAGCTGGCGACTGCCTGCATCGGCGTCGCATATCCCGTTGCTGGCGATGATGCGGCCCGCAGA
>JAJXXN010000106.1 GCA_021781075.1 Acidobacteriota bacterium
TCATGCAGGAATTTGTGACGGTGAGCGGCACCGAGGCGCAATTCAACCTTGTACCACTGCGCGGTCAAAACATCGTACTTCGCGGTTCCGAGGCGCGTACCGGCGAGATATTACTGAACCGCGGAGTTCGTCTTGGCGCTGCAGAGATTGGCCTGGCTGCGAGTTGTGGGTATGCCCGATTGAAAGTTTATCCGCGGCCACGGGTGATGATATTGACGACTGGTGATGAACTGGTGGAGAGCGATGCGAAGCCGCTGCCGGAGCAAATCCGCAACTCAAACGGCCCCATGCTTGCGGCTCTGGTGCAGGCGGCAGGCGGTGAGCCATTGCTGCTCGGCACGGCAAAGGACACGGCCGAAGCGCTTGAACAAAAGTTGGGTGCAGCGTTGCAGATGGCTTCCAAGAGCGCTGCGGAGGGCAAATATCTGCTGGTGATTGCCGGAGGCGTCTCAGTGGGGCGGTTTGACCTCGTCGAGGCGGCACTCGCAAAATTTGACGCAATTTTTCACTTTGTCGGTGTCTCCATGCAGCCCGGCAAGCCGCTGGTCTTTGGAGAAGTCCCCACTGCAGGCAATGAAAGGCTCAAATTTTTCGGCCTACCCGGCAACCCGGTTTCAGTGGCTGTTACATTTCGGGTTTTTGTTGAGCCATTGTTGCGCACACTTGGCGGCGAAGCGGGTTACAGGACTGAACCGCAGAGTGCGTATCTTGCAGAGGGCTGGACAGGGAAAAAGGGCTTGACCAAATTTTTACCGGCGGTTTGCGATGCAAAAGCAGTGGATGATTTATTGCCGCGTGTCCGGCTGTTGCGGTGGCATGGTTCAGGCGACCTGGCGGCTTATGCGCGTGCCAATTGCCTGGTGATCATCCCAGAGGACGTGGATGCGCTCATGGCCGACGAGCCGGTTCAGATTTTGACGCGCCGCTAGTTCAGGAGAGAAATGGCAAATTCCAAGGAGCAAACAAAACCCGCGAGAGCCCGGCTCTCCCATTACGGTGAGGATGGCCGCGCGCGAATGGTGGACGTAAGTGCCAAAGCGGTAACCGAGCGCACGGCGCGCGCTTCGGCGTTTGTCCGGTTGAGCCGCGCGGTGCTGCGCGCATTGCCGCGGAACCCCAAAGGGAACCCGCTTGAAGTGGCGCGGCTGGCCGGGATTCAGGCGGCCAAACGGACCTCGGAATTGATACCGCTTTGCCACCCGCTGGCGTTGACGCATGTGGATTTGGAGTTGCGGACCACGGCGCAAGGGGTGGCGATTGAAGCCAGCGCGACGACCTGCGCGCAAACAGGAGTGGAGATGGAGGCGATGACGGCGGCAGCGGTGGCGGCGCTGACGGTGTATGACATGACCAAGGCGCTGGACAAGTCAATAGTGATCAGCGAAGTGCGGCTGGAGGAAAAGAGCGGGGGCAAGAGCGGGCGGTACCAGCGCAAAGTTGCGGGGAAGAAGTGATTGCGCAGCGAGGCGTGATGGATGAGAATGCGAACGGATTGATGTTTGTTGATCAAGGAGCCGGGTGATGAAGAATTTCTTTCGTTTGGTTGCGTGTTCATTGGTGCTTTTCTTTCCAGATACAGGGAGCCTTGTGGCGCAACGCGTGGCGCCTACCCCGCCGATGGGGTGGAACAGTTGGAATTATTTTGCAGACAAGGTGGACGACAAGGGGGTGCGCGCGGCGGCGGACATGCTGGTTGCAAGCGGGATGCGCGATGCCGGGTATGTGTATGTGAATATCGACGACACGTGGGAGGGCGAGCGGGACGCACAGGGCCTGCTGCATCCCAATGCGAAGTTCCCGGACATGAAGGCGCTGGCCGACTACGTCCACTCGAAGGGGTTGAAGCTGGGGATCTATTCATCGCCAGGGCCGAAGACCTGCGCGGGTTTTGCGGGCTCGCTGAACCATGAGGAGCAGGACGCGGCGATGTATGCGGCGTGGGGGATTGATTATTTGAAGTATGACCTGTGCAGCTACATAGATGACGTGATGTTGAAGCAGGCTCCCCATGATGTTGTGGCGCAGATGAAGCTGATGCATGAGGCCTATGCGAAGATGGGCGAGGCGCTGAAGAAGACCGGGCGGCCGATTGTGTATTCGTTTTGCCAGTACGGGTGGGATGCGGTTTGGGAGTGGGCGCCGTCGTATGGTGGCAACCTGTGGCGCACGACGGGGGACATCAATGCGACGTGGGACCGAATCGCGGTGATCGGCTTTGGGCAGGATGGCTTGGAGAAGTACGCTGGGCCGGGGCATTGGAACGACCCGGACATGCTGGAAGTGGGCAATGGCAAATTGACGATCGAGGAGAACCGGTCGCATTTTTCGTTGTGGGCAATGTTGGCAGCGCCATTACTGGCCGGCAATGACTTGCCGAACATGAGGCCGGAGATACGTGCGATTTTGACCAACCGCGCGGTGATTGCAATCGACCAGGACAATCTGGGACTGCAGGGGCATCGTGCCTATGCCGAGGGCGAGCACGAGGTGTGGGTGCGGGATTTGGAAGGGGGCGCCAAGGCGCTGGCCATCATCAACACCGGCAGCGACCGCATTGCGACGCATCCATTTCATCTTGACCTGAAGAAAGCCGGAATTGCGGGACCGGTGAATGCAACAGATTTGTGGACGGGCAAGACCGTCCGGTTGACTGAGGGCATGCCGCTCCTGCTCAAGAGCCATGATGTGTTGATGGTACGGATAGAAGCGGGTACCAAGCACATATCCCAACCGGGGCGGGTAACGAATTGATTGCAGTGAGGCTGAATCTTGCAACATCATTGCAAAACACGGCAGGATATTCACGCCTGCGCGTTTCGCTTCGTTCTTGCGTCAATCCCTTGAAGTAGCAACAGATTGCAGGATGGTTCCTTTCAGGACGGTATTCCGCCAGTCGAAGCCGTTACACTATTAGCTGCATGACTTGGGTGTTCCCCGAGAGCCAAAACAAGCGGGCTACCCGCAAACGGAGAGTCATTGGAATGAATGGTTTTCGATTTACCTACATGTTGCCTGCCATGTTGTGCATGGCGGGTGTTCTGGCAACCGCACAGGAAAACCCCGCGCAGATGAACTCGACGGCGGTGCAGACGAGCGGGCAGGAAAACGGCCAGAGTGGC
>JAJXXN010000001.1 GCA_021781075.1 Acidobacteriota bacterium
CGGAGATGTTCTCCATCTTCTTGATCCAGAGCGGGGTGGTGCTTTCCGGTTCTGTGTCGCGTTTGAGGCCGAGCGCATTGAGCCGCCAAGTGTAGAAGCCCCAGATGAGGAAACATACCACGCCGGTGATGACAAAGGTGTTGTAGTTCAACATGGGGCGCTTGAACTCAATGGCATGAGCTTGCGCCTCATTGATGAGCCCGTTTTTGAACGCTTGGGCAGCATCCGAGAACTGCACCCAGAGATAAAGCCTGTTGGCAACGGCTGGAATGGCGAGGACAACCCAGTACAGGAAGACAAGCGGCAGGGTGCGGCTCATGGCCTCGAGCGGGCGGCGCAACAGCAGTCCCCACTTGCCGCCGGAAACGTACTGGAGCATGAGCACGGCCAGGCCGCCGACGGCAAAGCCGAAGGTGAGCATTAGGCCGAGCAACCATGCGCGAAGCAGATGATCGACGGTGTGGCCGGTGTGGCTGGCTTTGCTGATGAATGCAATCGCCACGGCCAGGAGCGTGAAGATCGCGCCCACCGAGATGGCTCGCTTTTGCCAGTTGCTGACAAGGGCCGGCGCGCCGAGATCCGTCGGCAATGCCCTGGTGTGCGAATTGGAGTGTGCTTCGTGTGCCATTCCTGTTTCCTTAACTTCGATGCGGCAATCCGGGTTCTGGTGCTACTTCTTGAGGTCGTCCAAGGTTTTTGAAGGCGTCTCGGCGGGCAGTTTGGCCGGGGGCACTGTGATCAGCGGGTCAGCCGGGTAAGCCGGGGCCATCGCAGGGGTTCCCTGCTTGGTGTCCGCCGGATACGACTGCAGGACCGTGGCCGGCAGTGGCCAGGGATTTGCATACTCGACTGGCGTTCCTGTCTCAGCCGCAATGGCCTTGAGGTCCTTGACCTGCACCCCGGCGGGAACATCCTTCGGGTCTGCGGCCTGGCTCAACTGGAGGGCGCGAATGTAGGCCGCGACTGCCCAGCGGTCAGCCGGTACAAGCTGAGCGGAGTAATCCGGCATGGCGCCGTAGCCGTGGCTCATCACAAAGAAGTAGTGGGAGAGCTTCTGGTGGCGGCGCAGGTCATCGTGGAAGTTGCCTGCGAGTTTGTAGCCACGCTCGACGATTGCGCCCATGCCGTTGCCGACGCGCGAGTGGCAGGGCGTGCAGTAGACGTTGAAGCGCTCCTGCCCGCGTTCAAGCACCGTCATGGTCACGGGAAATGGCAGGTAATCCTGCTCATGCGTGGTGCCATCGGCATCGGTGGTGACGCCGGTGTAGAAGTAGCTGTTCTCGTGAAGCTGGTCGCGGTCCACCGTGTTCAAAACCTGCGGGCGCGCGCCGCGGCCATCGGCGAAGAACTCGGAGCCGCGCTGGGGAATCATCTTGGGCTGGTTTTGCATGTCCTGCCGGCAGCCGGCGAGGAAAAAGGCGAAGCTTGCGACGAGGACGAGGAGCGCACTCCCCGGTCTCAAAAGCGAGACCGGGGGCACCCGGAGATTGATGGAGGTTGATATCGACATTAGTACTCCACCTCCACGACCGAGGCCGGCTTCATGGCCAGCAAATATTTTTTTGTTTCAGCGAGCTCGAACTTGGGGTCGAGGGCCTCAAGGCAGAGGAAGAATTTGTCATCGGTTGCGCCGGAACGGAAGTTGGGCGCGTTGAAGAGCGGGTGGTAGAGCGCGGGCAGGCCATTGAGGGCCAACATGCCGAAAGCCGCGCTCAAACCGGCGAAGAGAATGGTCCACTCATAGGCCGGCACAATGAAAGCGGGCCATGAGTAGGTGGGGCGTCCGCCGATATTGAGCGGATAGGCGAGCGTGGAGACCCAGGTCTCGAGCAGGAACATGGCGGTAAGGCCCATCAGCCCGCCGATGAGGGTGAGCAGCGGCACCTTGTTGCGGTGGAAGTTGATGGCTTCCGCCGCCTCCTCGACCGGGTAGGGGGTGTAGCAATCAAGGCGGCGCCAACCATCGGCGTAAACCTTCTTCGCTGCGGCGACGAGTTCGCCGGGGGTATCGAATTCGGCCAGCAGGCCGTAGGTTCCTTCACGGACAGGCATCAGTGACCAGCCTCCACTGTTGAAGACTTGATTTTTGCTGAGGGCAGCATCATTTTGATTTCGTTCATCGGGATCATGGGAAGGAAACGCACAAAGAGCAGGAAGAGCGCGGTAAACAGGCCAAGGGTCCCGATGTAGGTCGCGTAGTCCCAGCGCGTGGCGCGGTAGGTTCCCCAGGAGCTGGGGAGGAAGTCGCGGTAAAGGCTGGTGACAACGATGACGAACCGCTCAAACCACATGCCAGTGTTGACGACGATGGAGATGAAAAACATGAATGCGGGGCTGACGCGCAATTTGCGCGACCAGAGGGTGGTCAGCGGAATCGCGATGTTGCAAGTGATGAGCACCCAGTAGCTCCAACCCATGGGGCCGAACATGCGGTTCCACATCATGAAGGCCTCCCAGTGCGAGGCCGAGTACCAGCTCATGAAGACCTCCATGCCGTAGCCATAGGCAACAATCAGGCCGGTGGCGAGCATGACCTTGCCCATGTTGTCCATGTGGCGGTCGGTAACCAGGTTTTCAAGGTGGTAAAACTTGCGCAGCGGGATGGCGAGGGTCAGCACCATGGCGAAGCCGGAATAAATGGCGCCGGCGACGAAATACGGCGGGAAGATGGTGGTGTGCCATCCGGGCAGCACCGCGACGGCGAAGTCGAAGCTGATGACCGTGTGCACGCTGAGCACGAGTGGCGTGGCCAGGCCGGCAAGCAGCAGCGAGGCGGTCTCATAGCGCATCCAGTGGCGGATGGAGCCGCGCCAGCCGAGCGAGAGCATGCCATAGGCATACTGTCCGAGCTTGCTTTGCGAGCGGTCGCGCAGGGTGCCGAAGTCGGGCACCATGCCGATGTACCAGAAGACCACGGAGATGGTGGCGTAGGTGGAGACCGCGAAGACGTCCCACAAAAGCGGGGAGCGGAACTGCGGCCACACGTTCATGGTGTTGGGATAGGGCAGAAGCCAGTACCCGAGCCAGGGACGGCCAACGTGGATGAGCGGGAACATGCCGGCACAGACCACGGCGAAGATGGTCATGGCCTCGGCAAAGC
>JAJXXN010000185.1 GCA_021781075.1 Acidobacteriota bacterium
CGACGATGACGTGGGCTTTTTTGATTTGCACAACCAGCCCGTTGACGCGGGCGCCGCGTGGAATGACAAGGAGATTGCCCTGGCACAGGTTTTCAGCGACGCGAAAGGTGAGTTTTTCTCGGGGCTTCAGTTGGGATGAGCTGAGGGCGGCATCATGGAAGACGCGCAGGACGCTGTTTTCGCCGAGGGTAGCGAAGTCCTTGGAGGAGTCGGGGCGCGGCTGGCAGCTTGTGTAGTCGGGATTGTTGGAAAAGCCGGCTTCGGAGGAGGAGGACTCTTGCGCACAGGCGAACGATGAGGCGCCAAGGAGCAGAAGAAAGAGGAGGAACGGGATAGCCGGGTTGCCCTGTGCGCGAAGTGCCCGGATGAATGCGCCGCTGGATGGAGAGGTCATATTTAATCCCTTTCATTCAAGGTACAGGGTGCGCCCGCGCCCACGATGGCATGGCCAACAAATTATTGCATGGGATTTTACGTCGAAGTCAATATACCAAGCGTACTAGAAGCCTCCGCAAGAATGCTGGACAAACGAATGCGTGAAGGGGGGAAATCGCGGGCGCAAGATTAAGGCGGCAGGGGGAGCGGTGCGGGCGGGGTTTTGAAACCGATGAAGCGTGCGCATGGCTCTATTGCAGTTGGCGCAGGTAATTGACGAAGCCGAGCCCCTGGAGCGCGCCGAAGCAGGAACCTGCGAGGACGCCGAGGATGAGGATGGTGGCAAGCGCCTGGCGGTTGCATTGCATTTTCCGCCAGAAGAGATTGAGGATGCCGGCAAGGAGCAGGGCGAAGAAGAGCAGGCAGGAAAGCACGGCGGTAAGGAGGAGACGCGAGCTGACCTGCGCGGCATAGTAGTCCATGTTGGCGACGCCGGTTTGGAGTGCGAGTTGGTTGAAGCGGCGGGGGTCGACGATGGTCAGCACCAGATCGACTGTGCCGTATTGAAACTGGGCGAGGAGGAAGAGAGCGGCGGAGGCGAGCAGGGTGAAGAGGAGCGCCGGCAGCGGGGTGAAGGCCTGCATGAGGTGCGATTCCTCGTCGCGCGCGTACTTTAAATAAATTGCGAAGAGGAGAATGGCGAAGAGGGAGAGGATGAGGTCGACGAACCCCCAGAAGAGCGGCTGTTGGGCGCGCAGGAGGGCGATGAGGATGAGCGCGACGCCGGGGTCTTGCATCCGGGCAATCTCATGGAAGGCGAAGAGGAGGATGGCCGCGGCGTGAGTGAGGAGCAGGGCGATGGCGGAGAGGCCGAGCGGGATGGCGGCGACCACGGTTGGTTGTCTTGGGGAGTTGCGTTTGAGCCAGTGTGAGGCGATGCAATAGATGGCAACAGACGGGGGAATGGCCAGCGCGAAGAAGATGAGCAACGAAATGAAGAACACTGGACGGCTCCGGATATTCCATCGTGCGGGGGGTTAATTCAGTTTAGCAATGGCGTGGTGGATGCGGAGAAGGCAGAGATCGCGGCCGAGGACGGTGAGAGTTTCAAAGAGCGGGGGGGCGTTTTTACGCCCGCAGACGGCGACGCGGATGGGCTGAAAGGCTTGCCCGGCCTTTAATCCGAGCTGCGCTGCCATGGCACGCAGGGCAGCGTCGAGCGAGTAGTGGTCAAAGGGGGTTGCGGCAAGGACGGAGAGGGCTTTATCAAGGACGAGCTTTGCCTGGGCCGCATCTCCTTTTTGGGGGATGAGCTCGGCGGGATCGTAGGGCGGGAGCTCGGCGAGGAAGAAGAAGTCAGCGGCGGCGGGCGCTTCACTGAGGAGTCGGATGCGCTCGCGGATGAGAGGCGTGACGGCGGCGAGTTTTTCCGGTGCAGGATTGAGGCCGGCCTTTGTGAAAAATGGGACGAGCTGGGCGGTGAGGTCGTCGATGGGCAGGGCGCGAAGGTGTTCGCCGTTCAAGTGGACGGCCTTGGGGTCGAAGGGGTCGGCGTCAGTGAAATTGACAACGGCGTTGGAACGGTTGACGTTTTCGAGCTTGAAGACCGCGGTGATCTCTGGGATGGTGAGGAACTCGCGGTCGTCCTTGGGGTTCCATCCGAGAAGGCACAGGAAGTTGATGAAGGCTTGGGGCAGGAAGCCGGCGTCGCGATAGGTGGTGACGCTGACGACGGGGCCGTGTTTGCGCTTGGAGAGCTTTGCGCCATCGGGTGCGACGAGGAGGGGCAGGTGGGCGAAACGCGGCGGGGCTGAGTCGAGGCCCTCGAAGATGAGGACGTGCTTGAAGGTGTTGGTGAGGTGGTCCTGGCCGCGGATGATGTGGGTGATGCGGAGGTCGGCATCGTCAAAACAGGAGGCCAGGTGGTAGGTGGGGTTTCCGTCGGAACGCAGGAGTGCGAAGTCCTCGATTTCGTCGGCGGGCTTGATCATTTCACAGTAGACGGCGTCGACGAAGCGCACGACGCGGCCTTCGCCGCGGGGGACGCGATAGCGAAGCGCGAAGGGCTCGCCGGCTTGGGCGCGGCGGTCGGACTCCTCACGCGAAAGCTCCCTCATGCCGGGGTTGAAGAGCCAGGCGCCCTGGGAGCTGGAATTGCCTGAGTCGCCGGAGTGGGCGGGGGTGAAGTCGCGATAGGCGAAGCCGCGTTCAAAGATGCGCCACGCGGCGGCCTTGTGCAGGTCGAGTCGTTCGGATTGCTTGTACTCCTCGTCCCAGTTGAGGCCGAGCCACTGGAGCCCCTCGAAGATGGACTGGACGCTTTGGTCGGTGTTGCGCTCGACGTCGGTGTCATCGAGGCGGAAGACCATGGTGCCGTTGTTGTGGCGGGCGAAGAGCCAGTTGAAGATGAAGGTACGGGCGCTGCCTACGTGCAGGAAGCCGGTGGGCGAGGGGGCGAAACGGACGCGGGGCACGGCGGATGAAGAGGATGGCATGGACATGTTGTAAACAGAGGTTTCTTTATTGATGCTAGCATTTGCAGGGCGCGGGAGAGCCGCGCGCCGCCGCGGGCGCGCGGCTTCATCCGAATGGAATTACTGGGGCGCGATTTGGGAGGTGTTGGCCGGCTGCTGCCTCCACTCGGCAAAGGCGAGGACGTAAATCAAAATGAGGTTGCCGAGCGGGATGATGTTGAGCAAAGTCAACCAGGGTGAGAAGCCCGCT
>JAJXXN010000153.1 GCA_021781075.1 Acidobacteriota bacterium
AAACTGCGGCCAGATGGTTCCGCTGGGCAGGTTGAAGCGCCAAAGCTCCTGGCCATCGGTGGTGAGGGTGAGCAGTTGGGTCGTATCCTCCGCCGTACAAAGTGTGGCCATGACCAGAGAATCGGAGATGAAATCAACCCAGGGCAGGCAGCCGGAGTTGACGAAAGTGATGCGATTCTGGCTGCCATCAAAGTGATAGAGACGCAGTTCCCAGGCATATCCGGGCTGGCGGAGTGGCTGCAGGTAGCCGGTGGAGTTGATGGCGAGACGGACGGGGGCCTTGGAGCGGCTTAGCAGAAGCACCTTGCCCGTGGCGCGTTCGAGAATGCGCACGACATAATTCTCCGGCTCCGCATCCTTGGATTGAGCGCCCTCCTCATTGGGCGTTGCATCGATTGACTGGCCAGATATCTGGTCAAACGCCAGTTTTGAGCCGGTACCAGTCGGCGATGTGAAGGATGCGGCCGGGGGCGATTCCACCGGCTCGTAGGAGTTGGTCACAACGTACTTGGCCTCGGGGTCGAGATAGAGCGATGTGACAGAGCCGGGGAAACGAAGGATGGGATGGAGCTTGAGTGAGAGGTCACCCTCGCTGAGTATGTTGCCATTGCGCAGCAAAAAGCCGCCATTCACAAGCGGCCAGAGGTAGCGGTCGCGGTCGTGGAGCGTCCAGAGGTCCTCCGCCACGACGTTGCCCAGGGGCAGTGCGAGGACGAGGACGCGGAGTTTGTGCTGTGCGCTGTCCGCGCCCTCGTCGTAGGCGGGATTGCGCTTGAGCAGGCCGGGGACGCGAAAGGTGAAGAGCAAATGGTCCTCGTCGAGAAAATCGAGGGAGACGAGATTGACCCTCTGGCCGAGGTAGATGGGGCCGGGAGGCGCAAAACCGAGGACATCAACCGGAATGGAATAAGCAGGCGGGATGGATGGAGGCGGGCCTGCGATTGGGTTGGGAGGCACGTGCTTTTTCAGTTTTTTCGCCGGCTCCTGGCTCTGTTCAAAGCCCGGGAACTGGGCGCGCAGCGGGGTTGATGCGGCAAGCAGCAGTGCGGCAAGGGCCGCTGACAATGCGTTGAGAATGAGTTTGCGGCGTGCCAGAATCATCACTTTCTATTTTCGCCGATTGGGCGGGCTTGGTGGGTGAGCGAGCAATATGCGACATTGAGTAGATGGGCCACGCCACACAATCATTGGACCGGCGGACCGAGCTGCTGGGTTACGGGGCGTGCGCGCTTGCCGGGGGCCTTTGGGGAACGGGCTTTTATTTTGGGCGGCTGGCGCTGAACGAAATGAGCGTGGAGTGGATGGTGCTTTACCGCTACGCGTTTGCGTGTGTGGGCTTGCTGCCGTTGCTGGCGCGGAACCGGGTGCGGCTTACGGCCAATGAATGGGTCATACTGCTTCTCTCCACGTTCCTCGGAATCCCGGTGCAGTTTTTGATGCAGTTCCACGGCCTGGTCATGACGACGGTGAGCCATGCCTCCCTGATGGTTGGCACGCTGCCTGTACTGCTGGCCATTGCCTCCGTCTGGTTTGCCGGGGAAAAAATGAATTGGCTGAACTGGCTCGCACTGGTGGGCTCAACCGGCGGCGTGGCGTTGATTGTGCTTGGCGGCGGCAAGGGTGGCGCGCATGGGGCCTCGCTCCGCGGCGACCTGCTGATCCTGGTCTCGCTCTTCATCTCCGTTTTCTGGATCATGCTCAACAAGAAATTGATGACCCGCCACAGCCCGGTGGTGGTGACAACCTATTGCATCCTGGCGGGCACAATAATGCTGGTGTTGTGGGTGATTGGATTGTGGATGACGGGCCATGCCACCGCGGCGCCGATGGGAGCGGTGAGCAGGAAGGCGTGGCTGGCGTTGGCCGCAAGTGGCCTGCTGTGCACGGCAACGACCACGCTGCTGTGGAACTGGGGCATCCACCATGTGCCAACCTCACGGGCTGGGATTTTTTTGAATATGGAGCCGGTGGTGGGGTCAGTGCTGGGTGTGACGCTGCTCGGCGAAGTGATGGGTACGGTAGGCTGGTTGGGCGGCGGACTGATTGTTGTGGCGGCGGCGGTGATGACACTGCGCGGCGGCGAACCCGAGGTGATATTGGAGTGATGGGGCGGGTGAAAGTTCCTTGATTACCTGTGGCGCAGGCGCGCTCCCGGGATTCCGTGCAACAAGTGCCGGAGTTTGCCGATTAAGAAATTCAGAGACACAAAGGGAGGCGGCGATGACGCAGCTCAAATGGAACCATGCGTTGAGTGTGGGAGTGAGGATACTGGACCAGCAGCACGGGGTGTTGCTGGACACATTGAATCAATTGAGCGTGGGGATTGCGGGCGGCGCGCCGGCGAATGAGGTGCGGGAATTGATAGAACGGCTGGTTGATTACACCCAGCGGCACTTTCAATCGGAAGAAGCGCTGATGGAGCAGTACGGGTTTCCCGGCCGGTTGGAGCACCAGGCGGAGCACCAGCGCCTGCTGGCGCAGATTGTGGATGCGGCGCGCGCGATGCAACTGGGCGAGCCGGTACACTTGCGGACGATGGTGGGGTATGTGCGGCAATGGTTCGTGACGCATACGGAAGGGATTGACCGTGTGTTGGGCGAATGGTTGAATCAGCAGGGGGTGGAGTAATCCAGGGCAATCAACTGCGCAGCTTTGCCGCTTGGTACGGAGTATGAACTTAAGAGTTTGGAGGAAATTTACATTGATCCAAATTGAGGTGTGTACAACTGTAGTTTCTTAATTATCACTCCTGATGACGCAGTGAACACTCAGTTTTCGAAGCTGAGCTGCATGGAGGGCCAGAGGGCGGACTGCGGCTTCATCTCGGAGGCGAGGTCGTAAACAAGCCTCTCCAATACGAGTCGTTTGTCGGGCGGAGAAGAGCGCAGCTCCAAATCGGCGCGGGCGATGAGGCGAAGGGCGCGTGTGAGCTCACGACGGTTTTTGTAGCGGCGCGCCTGGCGGATGAGGTCCTCGGCGGCGAAGGGGGGAATGCGGAAGCCCTGCCAAAGTGCCTGCCAGATGGCGCGCGAGTCGCGGACGTTTTTCTCGAGGATGACGAGCATCTGTCGGTAGGTGCGGGCGAGCATGTAGAGATGG
>JAJXXN010000093.1 GCA_021781075.1 Acidobacteriota bacterium
CGGAATGTGGTGTACTGCTTGAGGTCGGTGACAGCCTCGGCGAAGATCATGTCGGCGCCGGCGCGCACATACTCCACGGCACGGTCGAGCGCCGCCTCAAGGCCTTCATTGGCCAGGGCGTCGGTGCGGGCCATGAGTACGAATGTGGAATCGGTTTTGGCATCGACGGCGGCTTTGATGCGGTCCGTCATTTCATAGGCGGGCACCAGTTCCTTGCCGGGGCGGTGGACGCAGCGCTTTTGGCCCACCTGGTCCTCCATGTGCACGGCGGCAACCCCGGCCTTGATCATGGACTTGATGGCGCGGGCAATATTGAAGGCGCCGCCCCAGCCTGTGTCAATGTCAACAAGCAACGGCAGGTCAACAGCGTCCGTGATGCGGCGCGCATCGGTGAGCACGTCTTCCATGGTGCTGATGCCGAGGTCCGGAAGCCCCAGCGAATTGGCGGCAACTCCGCCGCCGGAGAGATAAAGGGCACGATAGCCTGAGGCCGCCGCCAGCCGTGCCGTGTAGGCATTGATGCAGCCAACAACCTGGAGAGGCTTTTCCTGTGTGAGGGCTTGGCGAAAACGCGCGCCCGGGGTGAGATTTTGCATCGAGAACTGCTCCGCGCCCATCATATCAGGCGGAGATATTGGTGTGCTGGCACGGCCCGCAGGCCACTCCCGTGTGCGACAATCATTGCGTCTGGTGCTGGTGTTCAATTGACAAGCCTGGAAAATTCAAAGGAGATCCATCCATGAAAACAATCAAGCTGTTTGCAGCAATAGCCTGTGGTTTGCTGGCCGCCCCTTTCCTCACGGCCCAGCAGCCTGCAGCCAAGCCCGCACCCAAGAGCCCCCCGGCGCAGGCCACTTTCTCGGTTGATGGAAAGGCCATCACCATTGATTATTCCTCCCCGCGTGTACGCGGGCGCGAAGGCAAGATCTTCGGCAAGGACGGCTTGATTGCCACGGGCGATGCCTCCACCTACCCGGTGTGGCGCGCCGGGGCCAACGGCGCCACCACTTTCACCACTGCGATTGAGCTCAAGGCGGGCGATACCACCATTCCAGCCGGCAAGTACACGCTCTGGGTGGATATTGGCGATGCCGACCACTGGGTGCTCATCATCAACAAGCAGACTGGCCAATGGGGACGCACCTATGACAAGGCGCAGGACCTTGCCCGCATTCCCATGAAGATGGAAAAATCCAAGAAACTGACGGAGAACCTGACTTATACGCTGGAGAAGGAGCGCGGCGGTGTCGAGCTCTCGCTACAGTGGGAGTTTGTAGAGGGCTCGGTGCAGTTCGCAGTGAAGTAAGATATCTGGCTGAGGAATTTCCCAGGTGCGCAGGGCGGAGGTTGCAGGCAATTTCCGCCCTTCGTACAATACTATTCAAGGTTGTTAAATTTCCATTCGCAGGTGATTCCCGTGCCCATGTATGAGTACAGCTGCAAAGAGTGCGGCTATCGCTTTGAAAAGATCCAATCGTTCAGCGCCAAGCCGCTGACCGAGTGCCCCAAATGCCAGGGCGAACTGGTGCGCCCATTGACGGCGCCGGCGCTGCAGTTCAAAGGCTCGGGCTGGTACGTTAACGACTACGCATCGAAGCCATCCGCGTCCAGCAGTGATGCCCCGGCAGCCGCACCGGCGCCGGCATGCGCGGCAACCGGCAGTTGCCCGCTGGGTGGTTGCGGATCGGGCAGCTAAGCCGCAAAAGAATCCAAATGAACGCCCCCTGCATCTGAAATGCAGGGGGTTATCAAATGGTTACTATTCGCTCATCCGCGGAGCGCGGCCATGCCAACCATGGCTGGCTTGACACTTGGCACACCTTCAGCTTCAACACGTATTACGACCCGGAGCAAATGGGCTTTCGCGCATTGCGTGTCATCAACGAGGACGTGATTGCCGCTGGGAAGGGCTTTGGCACGCATCCGCACAAAGACATGGAGATAGTGACCTACGTGCTTTCGGGCGCGCTGGCACATCGTGATTCAACCGGCGGCGGCGGGGTGATACGGCCCGGCGAACTGCAGCACATGTCGGCCGGCTCGGGGATTTACCACTCGGAGTTCAATGCGTCAGAGACGGAGCCGGTACATTTGCTCCAGATCTGGCTCTTGCCCGCGAAGGACGGCATTGTGCCCGGCTATGCGCAGAAGAAATTCCAGGTGGCCGAGGAGCCGGACCGCTGGCATTTGCTTGCATCGCCCGATGGCAAAGACGAGTCTTTGATTTGGGTCACCGATGCCGGGCTATACTCGGCGAGGTTGAGTGCCGGAAGCACGCTCGGCCACACGTTTGCCCGCCCGTATGGATGGATGCAGGTTGCGCGCGGAAGCGCGACGGTGAATGGTGTCGTGCTCAAGCAGGGCGACGGGCTGGCCTTCACCGGCGAGAAAAACGCAAGTGTTCAAGCCGGCAGCGATGGCGCAGAGGTGCTGCTGTTCGACCTGGCCTGATGCATGGCTAGGTCGCAGTCAATATCTCGCGCACATCCACCCATTCCGTTGGGTAGTTGCCCGTGTAACAGGCGGTGCAGTAGCCGGTTGCGGCACCGGTATTTTCCATTGTGTCGCAAGAGCCCAGCAGGCCGTCGAGCGAAAGGTAGGCAAGTGAGTCGGCCTCGATATAGCGGCGAATTTCTTCGATGGAGTTATTGGCGGCAATCAGGTCGCGTTTGCTGGGCGTGTCAACCCCATAGAAGCACGGGGAGACGGTCGGCGGGCAACTGATGCGCAGGTGAACCTCTTTTGCGCCCGCCCCGCGGACCATGCGCACAATCTTTCTGCTTGTCGTGCCGCGGATAATGGAGTCGTCAATGAGCACAACGCGCTTGCCCTCGAGGATGTTGCGCACGGGGTTCAATTTGAGCTTCACGCCGAAATCGCGCACGCGTTGCTCGGGTTGAATGAAGGTGCGGCCGACATAGTGGTTGCGGATCAAGCCAAAACGAAACGGCACGCCGCATTCTTCCGCATAACCGAGCGCCGCTGTCACGCCGGAGTCTGGCACGGGGACAATGACGTCGGCGGCGACGTTGCTCTCACGCGCCAACTGGCGGCCCATCATCTCGCGGCTCTGCTGGACCCAGCGGCCATAAATGCGGCTGTCGGGGCGCGCGAAGTAAACGTGCTCGAAGATGCAGCTCGACTGCTTGACTCCGTTCGCATACTGGCGGCTGGTAACGCCGTCTTCCGTGACCATGACCAGTTCGCCGGGAAGCACATCGCGCTCAAACTCCGCGCGCAGCAGGTCGAAGGCGCAACTCTCCGACGCAAATACGATGGTGTCCGGGCCGGTTGGGTTTTTGATGCGGCCCATCGAAAGCGGGCGGAAACCGCGTGGGTCGCGCGCCGCGAAGATGCGGTCGCGCGTCATCATCACGATGGAGAATGCGCCCTCGACGGTCGAGAGCGATTCGGCAATGGCATCGACGAGTGTGCCGGCCTTCGAGTGCGCAATCAACTGCACAATCATCTCGGAGTCGCTGGTCGTCTGGAAGTAAACCCCCTCGCGCTCCATCGCCGCCCGCAGGTTGCCGAGGTTGACGAGGTTGCCGTTGTGCGCGATTGCGATGAGGCCCTTCATTGATTCGACGCGGATGGGCTGTGCATTCAAAAGCGCCGAGTCGCCGGTCGTCGAGTAGCGCGTGTGGCCGATAGCCATCGAGCCGGGCAGCTTCTCCATCACATCGTCGGTGAAGATTTCACTGACGAGGCCCATGCCCTTGATGTTCGCCAGCTTCTGCCCGTCGGCTGTCGCAATACCGGCCGACTCCTGGCCGCGATGTTGAAGCGCGTAGAGGCCGAGGTAAGCCATGCGCGCGGCATCTGCGTGGCCATGGATGGCGACGACGCCGCACTCTTCGCGGAGCTTGTCACATTTTGCGGAAGTGGGCAACGGACTGTGGGGTTGAGGCCCTTTGGATTGCTTGCGCACCCGCCCAGTTTGGTCAACAACATCGGATATGCCTTGATAGAGTTTGCGGATCACGCCGGCACCTCGTCGTGAAGCGCGGCGGAGAGGGAAGCGGCCCAGGGCTTGGTGAGTTCGTTGATTGTGGCATCAATGACCGGGTTGCCATTGAGCGTAATCTCAAGCCGGTCTCCGCCGGTGCGCCCAATTTCCGCAACACACACATTGCCGAAAGTTTCCGCCAAATCAATGACCGCAAAGACATTCTCCACTTTGCATGTGACGATGACTTGCGATGCCTCTTCACCGAAGAGCACCAGCAGGGCGCCGGTTGCGGTCGATTCTTGTGATTGCAGTGCCAGCCGGCCGCCGATGCCATGGGAGAAAGTTGCCTCCGCCGCGGAGACGGCGACTCCGCCGTCGGAGATGTCGCACGCCGAGGTGATAAGCCCTTTGTCAATGACCGCAGCCAACGCCCTGTGCAGGTTGGATTCCTCGGAAAGGTTCAGTTGAGGGGGCTTTCCCCAGAGCCTGCCCAATAAAGTTTTTGCATACTCGCTGGAACCGAAGCTTCTTGTGTCATCACCTGATTCAGGCAGATAGAAGAGCAGGATTGCCTCGCCCTCGCGCTGAAAACCCGCCGGCACGGCCTTGGTCACATCATCGATGATTCCCACAATCCCGAGCACCGGCGTCGGATAAATCCCCTCGCCCTTGGTTTCGTTGTAGAGCGAAACGTTGCCGCCGGTGATGGGAGTGCCGAGAGCGGTGCAAGCCTCGCTGATGCCGTCAATGGCGGCGGAGAGCTGAGCCATGATCTCGGGCTTTTCGGGATTGCCGAAGTTGAGGCAGTTGGTGGCTGCAACCGGAGTGGCGCCGGTGCAGGCGACCTTGCGCGCCGCCTCCGCCACTGCGTGCATTGCGCCGAGCTTGGGGTCGAGGTAGGCCCAGCGGCTATTGCCATCGAGAGCCATCACGAGGCCGCGTTCGTGGCCGGGCGCCCCGGAGCCCTTGATGCGCATTACGCCTGCCTCGCCGCCCGGGCCTTGCACCGTGTTTGTCTGTACCATCGAGTCGTACTGCTCATGCACCCAGCGCTTGGAACAGATATTTGAACTGGCGAGGAGCTTTTTCAAATCCGCGGTGTAATCGCGCGGCCTATCAAGTTCTGCCAGAACGTCGGCCGGCGGCTCAGGCGGAACCGGCGCTTTCCACGTTCCAACTGGACGGCGATAGAGCGGCGCGTCATCTGTGAGCGATGTGTTGGGTATGTCCGCGACCAGCACGCCATGGTGGCGGATGCGCAGCCGCGGCTCCGGGCATACCGTGCCGACGATCACCGCATCAAGTCCCCACTTCGCAAAGACGCCAAGCACCTCGCCCTCGCGGCCTTTTTCAGCGACCAGCAGCATTCGCTCCTGGCTCTCGCTCAGCATGATTTCGTAGGCGCTCATCCCGGTCTCGCGCTGGGGCACGTTGTCCAGCTCGACATCAAGGCCGACGCAACCGCGCGCGCCCATCTCGCAGGTTGAGCAGGTCAATCCCGCCGCGCCCATGTCCTGAATGCCGACAATCGCACCCGTCTTCATCGCCTCGAGGCATGCTTCGAGCAATAGCTTTTCCATGAAGGGGTCGCCCACCTGCACATTGGGCCGCTTTTGCTCACTGCCTTCCTTGAACTCTTCGCTGGCCATCGTTGCGCCATGGATTCCGTCGCGGCCCGTTTTTGCGCCAACGTAGATTACGGGGTTGCCCACGCCGGCCGCCTTGGCATAAAAAATCTCGTCCTTCTTGACGAGGCCGAGGGCAAAGGCATTCACCAGTGGATTGCCGCTGTAGCATGACTCAAACTTTGTTTCACCGCCCAGGTTCGGCACTCCAAAACAGTTGCCGTAGCTTGCGATGCCGTCAACGACGCCCTCGACGATGCGATGATTGTGCGCGAGTGTTGCGGGGTCGGATTTTGCGAGTTCCGATCCCGGGTCAATTGGCCCGAACCGGAGCGAGTCCATCACCGCGAGCGGACGCGCGCCCATTGTGAAAATGTCGCGCAAAATCCCGCCGACGCCGGTAGCCGCCCCCTGGTGCGGCTCAATGTAACTGGGGTGGTTGTGGCTCTCAATCTTGAAGGCGCAGGCCCATCCGTCGCCCACGTCAATGATGCCCGCGTTCTCGCCCGGTCCTTGCACCACCCGCTCGCTCCTGGTCGGCAGCCGCTTCAAATGCACGCGCGAGGATTTGTAGCTGCAATGCTCGCTCCACATCACGCTGTAGATGCCAAGCTCGGTGAGAGAGGGCGTGCGGCCAAGCGCTGCCAATATGCGCTCGTACTCTTCCGGCGTTACGCTGTGCTGCGCAAGCAATTCCGCCGTGATTGACACTGGTTCAGGGGTCGAGGTCTGCATGGGGTGATCTTCGCTCCGGGTGAGGCGACGCCTCATATTCATTTTCTCATGGCCGATTTTGTCGTTGTTGGCAGGATGGTCATGAGCGCGCATATGCGAAAATCTCCGACCGCAGGCCGGGATGCGGGCAACAGGAGATCAAATGGACATGCAATTGCGCCATGGCTATAATGGGGCGAAAGTCAAGCTCTTTCCACTGAAAGATTTGGTGCCTGAATGCGAAAATTTATCCCGGCCTGGCTTGGACGAATCCTGAGACGGATCAGGATCTGGCACGAGCGAGTCACATTTCGCGTTCGGCAGGTGCGCCATACGTATGGAGGCGAGCCACTCATAGTGGAATTGCGCGATCCAGGATCCGCGGGGTGGTATGACCACGACTGGGATCCTTTGCCGGAGCTTGAGTTTTTGCGCGAGCAGGGCATGGGCGCGGGTAAACGGATTTTTGACATTGGCGCGCACCAGGGCGTAGTGGCCATGATGATTTCCAGGATGGTCGCCCCTGGCGAAGTCGTCGCCGTGGAGGCGAATTTATTCAACGCCGATGCGGCAACGCGCAACGCCGAGCTGAACCGGTTGGAGAATCTGCGTGTGGTGCATGGAGCCATCTCGTCCACTTCGGGCGAGTTGCTTATTAGTGCGGATTTCAATGCGCATGTGAGCAAGCACCGCGCCACGTCGAGCCGTGTGCGGGCGTACACGATTGATGAGCTGGCGGGAATTCATGGCGAGCCGGATGTGCTCTTCATTGATGTGGAGGGCTTTGAGATTGAAGCCCTGAAGGGCGCCCAAGAGACGATGCGCAATGGCAAGAACTGCTTTGTCGAGGTGCATGTAGGATGCGGGCTCGAGAATTTTGGTGGCTCCGCGGCGGAGGTGCTGCACTATTTTCCAGAGGGGCGGTATGAGCTCTTTTACAAATATGAAGAGGACAAGGAATTTAAACCGCTGACGGATAGAAATCAATTGCCTGGGCGGCGCTTTTTCTTGATAGCGTGCGTGGCGCAGCGTTAAACGGTTTTCATTGAATACGACGCGCAGTGGGTCATGCTGCACCCAATATGCGATACTAAATCAGCCAGCGAATCTCTGAGCCGGGATGGCGGAACTGGCAGACGCAGCGGACTCAAAATCCGCCGACCCTTGCGGTCGTGGGGGTTCGACCCCCCCTCCCGGCACCAGTCAAAAATTATTTAAAATCATCATCAAAAATGAAGCAATTTGGCGCGGCTATATGTCCATATCCAAATAGATAAGCCCAACCATTCGTTATAAAACGTTGACTATCATTGGGAACGCTTATCGACTGGCCTGCCCGATCTTTTGTACCGGTGAGATTGTTCGTGTAGCGCAAAGTAAATTGGCCAGTTTTATCATCGGGCAGAATGTCAGGGCAGCCCACATAAACCATTTTCAACGAATCGTAACCTGCATTCGACCCTGCAAGGGCGGCTCACTAAGCAACCCATTTTAGTTCTTGAACAATTATGAAATCGGCTGTGCTCGCTGGCCCTCGATTTATGTACGCCCTCGGCTACCGGTGCAACGACCCCCGCCTGCCGCAACACGCCCATAATCTGTTCAACACTGAATCGCTTCTTTTCGGCAGCCAACTCCTTTGTCTGCCCAGGCTCGGTTCCAGCCAAAGACTGACTTTTGAACTGGTTCGGTTTTGACCGGGATCTCTCATGGCGATTACCGGGGTAAAAAAGTCATGCGGATTCCGTTTTTCGGCCTCAGAATGACCATCGGGCGAGCTTCGATCGCCTGCCCCGGGGCAAGCTCGAAATCATATTTTCTGAGTAGAATGCTGAGAATCATGAGGATTTGCAGCATGGCGAAGTTGCCACCTATGCAACCGCGAGGTCCGCCGCCGAATGGAATATGAGTGAAGGGCGTATGGCGGCTCAGGTTGGCTTTGGTAAAACGCGCTGGGTCGAATCGCTCGGGGTCGGGCCAGTAAAGCGATGCGTGGTGCGTGCCGTAGACATAAACAATGACGGTTGATCCCCGGGGTATGACAATATCCCCGATGCGGTCTTCCGCGACTGCCATGCGGTCAATCATCCAAAACGGCGGGTAAAGGCGGAGTGCCTCGGAAATGATTTGAGTCGCGTACTCGAAGCGGGAAACATGCTCGAAACGCAGCGGTGCGCCGCCGAGGACGGAATCAAATTCAAGGCGGAGTTTTTCCAGGCAATCCGGTCGCGAAGCCAACAGATAGAGAAGCCAGGAGAGGGAGTTCGAGGATGTTTCATGGCCGGCGACGAGGAGTTGCATGCTCTCACTGAGGACCAGTTCATCACTCATGCCATGGCCGTCGCTGTAACGGGCATCCATCAATGTCTGCAACAGGTCCGCACCGGGGGCCTCGTGGCGTCGCCTCTTGATGTATTCGAGAAGAATGCTGTCGGCGCGGACGCGCATCAGTTCGTGCTTACGCAATTGCCCAGAGACGCCAAACCATGGGTTCAGGTAAGGCTGCAGGGTTTGCCTGACGATGAATTCCTGAACCGTAGAGATGGTATGGCTGACGAGTTCGATGTCATCATCCTTCAGCCTTGCGCCAAAAAGCGCTCTTGCAACCATGGAGAAGGTCATCTTCATCATGTTCGGGTAGATGTCTACGGGGCCAAGCGCGACTTGACTGTCGAATTTACGGAATGAATCGGCGAGTGTCTCCTGCAGCAGGGTGGAGAAAGCTTCGAGTTGTTTGAAATCGAAGCCCTTCTGGATCAAACGCCGCTGTGTGCGCCATGCTTCGCCCTCGGTGGTGAGAAGGCCTTTGCCCAGGAAGTGCCCCATCCGTTTTACCTGAATTTCCGACTTATGGTAGTTCTCGGCGTTGGTCTTCAAGACATGCTGGATGACGGCGGGGTTGATAGTCACGATGGCTTCTTTGATGCCGCCAATGTAGAAGCGGAATGTGTCGCCGTATTGTTGGTTGTACTTTGAGAAGACCTGGACGGGATTGCGGGCCATGGCGGGTGAATCGGCAAAGGAGCGAAAACGGGAGACTGTAGGAATGGAGGAAGCCAACTTCAAACCTCTCAACGCTGACGGCGGAAAGATCACCGTGCGCGGAAATCATATTGATTGAGTAATGCAGCCGGGTGGTCTGTGCAACAGGCGTGGAAAAATTGCATGCCCATGAATCAGTTGCCGTTTCCCAGTTGCTTCAAAAGTTTCAGATGATGCCAGATTGCGCGAGTCATGGTGGGGTTTTGCCGATAAGGAACGCCAAATTCTTCGGCTGTTTTTTTGACGATGCATGTGAGTGGGGCATAGTGGGTGTGGCAGACGAAAGGGCAGAGATGATGGACGATGTGATGGTTGAGTCCGCCGGTCAGCCAACTGACAAGCGGATTCGTGGTCGCATAATCGGCGGTGGTGGCAAAGATGTGATAGACGCCGTTCTCAAACTCGCCGCGGTTGGTGGGAAAGTAGGTGCTGTCGATTGTGTGCGTGGTTTGGAAGACGAGCGCAACGCATAGGCCGACGACGAGATGGACAAGCAGGAAGGAGCCGGCTACGAGCGGAAAAGATTTGCCCAGCAGTACCACCGGTAAAACGAGCATGTATGCGAGGTAGAAAGCTTTGCCTGCAAAGAGGATGGCGTATTCGCGCGCAGGATGTTTGGTGCGCCTGAGATACCCGTGAGCGGGGAAGAAAAAGCACTCGAAGTCACGGACAAAGACATAGTCAAGCGAGAAGAGCGCGTACAAAAAGAAAACATAGAAGTGCTGAAAGCGATGCAGCCAGGCGCGGGGTTCATGGGGGGTAAAGCGCAGGAGGCCTCGGCCTGTCAGGGCATCATCTTCACCGTGCAGGTTGATGCAGGAATGGTGGCCGCGATGATGGAGGATGCGCCACATGTACGAGTTGATTCCGCATAGGTCAAAGACGTAATTGAGGGTTTTGTTCACTGCAGGCAGGGAAGAGATGGCGTTGTGGTTGCTGTCGTGGGCGATATTGAGCAAAAGAAATGTTTGAGCAATGCCGCCCAAAAGGTAGAGGGCAACAAACTGCGGGGAATTTGTCTTGAGCAAGTAGATGGCGGTCCAACTGGCGGCCAGCACTGCCAGACCCGTTGCAATCTTGACCCACATTGCGAGGTCTGCCTTGGGGGAAATCTTCTGCTCGGCGAAAAACCTGTCCAGGCGGTGGCGCAGGACTCTGGGAAACGATTGCGCAGTTGCTGTATCGCGGTCACAGCCCCGCGGCGATGGCTCCGACGGAAAAAGGTCCTCCTCCTCCGCCTGTTGGGTGATCACCGCTTCACTCGCAGCCATCTTCAACTCCTCCAGGGTTCAGTCGGCCTGAACCAGCCAGGTTGGTGGCATTCGCTGCCCATGTGTTGAGGCACACTTATCACTTCGTCGCAATGGCGACGAGTGCTGATTTTAGCGCGGCACTGACGTGGGAATCAAGGAAATTCACTGCGCGGGTTGGACAGGGAAGCCCGCATTTATGAACAAAATGTGTGTTACAAATACTCTCTCGCTCTGATAGCATTGTGCTATTGATGCAATATGTTGACGGCTCTTCGAACTTTTTCCGGATTGTTGGCGAGTCAACGCAAAACTTCCCTGCCTTGTACCTTCGGCCACCAAGGAGTTTTTCCTCGATGGAGTGGTCGGTACAATCGAAAATTTGTCATGCCATTGATCGTGCAAGTGACCTGCTTGGTAATTCCCGCCACAGAGACTCAGCCCTATTGATCGCCAGGCATTGCACGGGGATCGTCAAGACATTTCCAGCTTCCAAGGCACTGGGTTTGCTCATCTCACATTGAAGGGTATCACTGGTTTATTATGACGACGATTTTGGACCAATTGGACAGGCTCGGTGAAGAGCACCCGCACAAGCTCCTCTATTCGTTCCTCGACCTGAATGGCAATCCAATTGAAAGCTACACCTATGCGTCGTTTATTGAGCGCACAAAGGCGATCGCCGGACACTTGCGTCGCGATGGCCGTTTCAAGGTTGGTGACCGTCTTTTGCTGGCATATTCCCCGGGGCTCGAAATGATCTGCGCGTTTTTTGGATGCGTGCGAGCAGGGTTGATCCCCGTCCCCGTCTATCCCCCCAGTTCTCGCGGTTTTCAGAGCGCACTCTACAAAATGGTCCATATCGCCAAGGATTGCCAGGCGGCAGGCATTCTTACCAGCGCGGAATATCACGCATCATTGAAGACGAATCTAACCCGTAGTGGAGTCGCGGCATCCGGCGTGGATGTTGATTACATCTCCAGTCTTCCCTGGATCGTCACCGAAAATTTCATTGATGCCGTCCCCGGTGACACTTTTTATGATTTTTCCAAGATACTCTTTCTTCAATACACCTCTGGGTCGACGATGGAGCCCAAGGGCGTGATCGTGACGCACAAGAACATTCTGGACACGACTGAACTGGTGATCGACCATGCGAATCCGATTGTGGTTTCCTGGCTTCCGCAGTATCACGACATGGGGCTGATCGGATGCTACCTTTATCCGGCGCTCCGTGGCGGTACGACGTATGGCTTCTCCTCCATGGACTTCATTCAGCGCCCGATCCTCTGGTTCAACACAATCCATGCGTACAAGGCGACGGCAACCGCGGCACCCAACTTCGCATATGATTACTGCCTGCGTGCCGGCCGACTTTCCAAGGAAAGCATGGAAGGTTGCGACCTGAGCACGCTCAAAGTGTTGATGGTGGCGGCGGAACCTGTGAAAGCCGATACCTTCACGCGTTTTCTGGAGTCGTTCCAGCCCTATGGGTTGAAGACGGAGAGCTTTTATGCCGCCTTTGGCCTGGCAGAAAATACGCTCGCGGTCACACTGGGCGGGCGCAAGGTCATTTCCGTCAACAAGCGCGCACTCACCCTGGGCCAGGCGCGTTTGATCACTGAAGTATTCGAAATTGATGCCTCGACACAAATTGTCAGTTGCGGGACGCCGATCGCGGGTTTTGATGTCAAGATCGTGGACCCGGAACAACACAACGTGCTCGAGGATCACCAGGTTGGTGAAATCTGGATAGCGGGAAACGGCAAATGCCAGGGCTACTGGAATAACCCGGAACTGACCCTGAAGCAATTTCGTGCGCGTCTGGTGGACGACAGCCCCTATGACGATGGCTAGCTGCGCACCGGCGACATGGGCTTTATGCACGAAGGCGAACTGTATGTTTGCGGCCGCATCAAGGACATGATCATCCTGCGCGGGCAAAATTATTTTCCGCAGGACATCGAGAACATCGTAGAGAAA
>JAJXXN010000139.1 GCA_021781075.1 Acidobacteriota bacterium
TACTGGAAAAGTGAGATGTCAGGCGCGCCATGCTCTCGCGTATGCGAGCTACCCAGGCAACGGGAATACCACTGCGGTTTCGATGGTAAAACTCGGGAACCACCTCGTTTTCAAGGAGTGCGTAGAGAGCCTCGGCTTCGGCTGCATCCCAAGCTGGATCGCAATCGTGTTCCTTGCCATCACCCAGTGCCCACCCCACCTCGGGCGTATAGGCTTCAGCCCACCAGCCATCCAACTCAGACAGGTTGAGCCCGCCATTGACAAGAACCTTCATGCCGCTTGTGCCGCACGCCTCCCAAGGTCGTCTCGGGGTATTGAGCCATACGTCAACCCCTTGTACAAGACGTTCACTCATCAGCACATCGTAATCACTGAGGAAAACCACATGCTTGCGCGCTTCGAAACGTCTGACGAAACGAGTCCACTCCTGAATCATAGCCTGGCCAGCCTGATCTGCGGGATGGGCTTTGCCCGCAACGACCAGCTGCACGGGATGTTTTGAGTTTGTCAGGATGCGCAAGAGTCTCTCAGGGTCATGCAATAATAGGTTCGGCCTCTTGTAGGTCGCAAAGCGACGCGCAAATCCAAGCGTCAAGGTGTTGGCATCAAAGATGTCCTGTATACTCCCGGCCTCCCCGAGTGATCCACCAGAGGCGGCCAACTGCTTAGACAAACGTTCTCGGACATAGACAACAAGAGATGTACGTGCATCAGCGCGAAGTTGCCAGATATCGTCATCAGGTGCACTCCGGATCCGATCTTCAAGGGTTTCCGTTGTTCCCAACCAGCGCTCTTTACCACAGTAATTAGTCCAAAGCGCATCAGCTTCCGCGGAATCCCAACTCGGCATATGCACACCATTGGTCACGTGTCCCACCGGCACTTCAATCTCCGGCCAATGGGGAAAGAGAGGCTGAAAGATCCCCCGGCTTACCTCGCCATGCAAACGACTAACTCCGTTGATGGCACCACTCCCCCGGGCAGCCAGGTAGGCCATATTGAATTGTTCTGTGGGATCGTCCGGATTGAGCCGGCCGAGAGCCAATAGGTCACGTATCGAAATGCCGAGACAATTACGGGCGTACTCACCGAAATAGTGTTCGATGAGCGTGGGTTCAAAACGATCAAAACCGTGCAGCTTGATGGGCGGAAGTGAATCGATTGAGGCCTGGGATTGTTCCAGAGCGGATAAAATCTCAAGCGGCAAGCGGGCAGCGCTCAGCAAGTCATTCTTTGCGCAGTAAGAATCAAACTCCGCGAGCCACCGGCTCATTTGCCCGGCATCATTCTGCCAGCCAAGGCGCTGTTGCGGGGCAAGCATGTGTGGTGCATAAGCGGCAAGCAGACGATGCGCTTCAGCAGCCAGCGTGGCCAGGTGATGGCGCGGGCCAGTGAGAATGGCCGCGTGCGAGCCACTGGCTGCAAGAATGCCCTCCCATATCGCAATCTCCTGCGCTGAACTTAAAACCATGCGGCAATCAAGAGATTGTGCATGTTCGGTGAGGATGTGCCAGAGTTGCAGCAGGAACGAAGGCCAGGAAAAAATGTTGGGGTTCTGCCATACGGCAAGTCCCTCGTCGCGACGGGCACGGTTGAACTCCGACGCGATGAAGCGCGCGGCGCGCTCGCTAGAGGTGACGAGCCAGCCGCCGTTGAGCAGCCATTGGTCCAACTCTTCAGAGAGTTTGCGCGGTTGCACGGACAAGAGCCACTTCCCCCTGCACACACTTTATCGCAGGCGTCCCATGCGGTTGTACACTGGAGTGGATGAAACCGCAAGCAGCCATTGTATTCATCGTTGCCGGTTTTTTTTGCCTTGCGTCGCCCGGCTGCAAGCATGAGGCGAACCCCGCGCCCGTCGATGCGGCGAAGTACAAGGTGTACAAACTGCGCGGCAACGTTGTTTCGACCAATCCTTCAACTGGCGAAGCCACTTTGGCGCATGAGGCGATTCCCGGCTTCATGGAAGCGATGACGATGCCATACAAGCTGAAGGACGCGAGTGTCCTGGGCGAGCTGCATCCCGGCGACAAGCTGACTGCCGATTTGCTGGTATCCCAAGGCGCGGACGCGAGCGTGTTGCTGGACCACATTGTGATTGTTGCCCAGGGCGCGCCGGATTACCGGCCCTCGGGGGTTTTCCACGTGCCCGCGCCGGGCGACCAAGTCCCTGATTTCAAGTTGACCAACCAGGATGGGGGAGCGGTCCACTTTGGTGAATACAGGGGCAAGGCGCTGCTGGTGACATTCATCTACACGCGCTGCCCGCTGCCGAATTTTTGCCCGCGTGTGACCAGAAATTTTGCCCTGATGGAACAAAAGCTGGCTGCGCAGCCGAAGCTCTATGCGCGGACGCACCTGCTGTGCATCAGCTTTGACCCGGAGCATGACACACCGGGGCGGTTGAGGGCATATGCGGAAGGCTATGCGATTGGTGGCAGGCCGAATTACACACATTGGGGATTTGCGGTCGCATCCAAAAATGGCCTGGGGGATTTGGCAAAATATTTTGATGTGGGCATGACCAATGAGGCGGATTCGACGATTACGCACACGCTCTCGACAACACTCATCGGGCCGGACGGCAAAGTGGCGAGGTTTTACCCGGGCAATGAGTGGACGGTGGATGAAGTGATGAACGATGTGCAGGCGCTGCTGAAATGATTGTAGTGTTGATGGGGGTTGCCGGCTCGGGCAAGAGCACCGTGGCTGCGGCCTTGCGCGCGCAAACAGGCTGGGAGTTTGCCGAGGGGGACGATTACCACCCGGAGGAGAACCGCGCAAAGATGGCGGCAGGCATTGCGCTGACGGACGAAGACCGCAAGCCATGGCTGGAGGCCCTGCATCAGGTCTTGACGAAGTGGGAGCAAAGCGGCGTGAACGGAATTCTGACCTGCTCGGCGCTGAAGAAGAGCTACCGCGATAGGCTGCGGGAGGGCTTGAATGGGTTGCGGTTTGTGTGGCTCAATCCGCGGCAAAGCGCGCTTGAAAGTCGTTTGGCGCAACGCACGGGGCATTATTTCAACCGGTCGCTGCTGGCAAGCCAGTTGGAGACGCTTGAGACGCCGGGAGGCGATGAAGGCGTGCTCGAGTTGAATGGCGATGAGACGGCGGAGGAGCTTGCACGGCGGATACTGGATGCTCTCAAGAGAAGTTGAAGCCAAACTCGGCTCCGAATCATCCAACAGATAAAATCACAAGAGAGGTTTGATTTTGGCCAAGATCACAATCATTTTTGCAATTCTGCTCATTGCGCTCGGCCTCGCCGGCTACTTCGGGACAGGCTCGATGCACCCGACAGCTTTGATTCCTGCGTGGATCGGCGCTGTGCTGGCGGTGGGCGGCGTGCTCTCCATCAGCAAGAGCGAATCACGGCGCAAATTGTTTGCGCATGTGAACGTGACGGTTGCACTGCTCGCCTTCATTGGCGCGGCGGTGGAAATTGTGCGCTCACTGCTCAAAGGCGCGCCCAACACAACGGCCCTCACCAGCAAGATTGCGCTGGCGGCATTGCTGCTGGTTTACATTGTCCTTTGCGTCCGCTCGTTCATCGATGCCCGCCGCACAGGCAAGGTCTAACCAATGCGCGGCATGCCGGGTGGTGGAATGGGAATGCAAGCCGAGCGTGGCGCGCGCGGCACGGGTCTGAAAGCGGCCGTGGCTGCCTTGCCGAAACCGAAGCCCAGCTTCAAAAAACTGTGGCCGCAGATTTGGGCGATGATGCGCCCGCGCATGGGCCTTGTACTCCTGGGGCTGCTGTTGACATCCATCCGGTCGGTTGCGGGACTGGCCGTTCCCTATATCAGCAAATTTTTTATCGACAAAGTGGTCACCGCGCGTCCGCCGCAACTCAACCTGATTCCCACCTTCATCCTCATTGTGCTGGGCGCGACCATCGTCCAGGCCATCAGCTCGTTCACGCTGACGCAACTGCTCTCGGTGGAGGGGCAGAAGCTGATTGCTGAATTGCGGCGGCGGGTTCAACGACACATTGGCCTGCTGCCGGTCAGCTTTTATGATGAAAACCGCAGCGGGACGCTGGTGGCGCGCATCATGACCGACGTGGAGGGGATCCGCAACATCATTGGAACGGGGCTGGTCGAGTTCTTTGGCGGCTCGTTGACGGCCATTCTCGTCTTTGCCTACCTGCTGCACCGCAGTGTGCTGGTCACGCTTTCAGTCTTCGCGGTGATTGCCGTCTTTACCTTCTTCCTGCAGATGGGCTTCAGGACCATACGGCCGATCTTCCGTGAACGCGGCAAGATCAACGCCGATGTGACAGGGAGATTGACGGAGTCGCTTGGCGGCGTGCGCGTGATCAAGGGCTACCACGCGGAAGAGCGCGAGCACGAGGTTTTTTCCGGCGGCGTGCAAAAGCTCCTGGACAATGTGATGAAGTCGCTGAAGATGACGAGCGCGCTGGGCTCGGCCTCCACGGTTGTGCTGGGGGTGGTAAGCGCAATCGTGATGTACCTGGGCGCAAAGAGCGTGCTCGCCGGCAACTGGACATTCGGCGATTATTTCAGCTACAACATTTTTCTCGCGTTCATGATCGCGCCGGTCTTGCAGATTGTGAACATCGGGACGCAGTTGACGGAGGCGTTCGCGGGGTTGGACCGCACGAATGAGATTTTGCACGAGCTGGAGGAGAATGCCGACCCGCGGCGGACGGAGACTCTGCCGCCGATCAATGGCAAGGTGGAGTTCGAGGATGTGGTCTTTTCCTATCAGGAAGGCAAGCCGGTGCTGCACGGAATCAGCTTTGAGGCGAAACCGGGGACGGTGACGGCGCTGGTTGGCTCTTCCGGTTCGGGCAAATCCACGATCATCAGCCTGGTCTGCGCCTTCCACACGCCGGGCGCGGGACGCGTGCTGGTGGATGGGTACGACCTGTCACGAGTGAACCTCAACAGCTTTCGCTCACAATTGGGCGTGGTGCTGCAGGATTCGTTTTTGTTCGACGGCTCAATTCGCGAGAATGTGATGTTCTCGCGGCCGGGGGCCACGGAGGCGGAGTTTTTGGCCGCATGCCGCACGGCGCGGGTGGATGAGTTCGCCGAGCGCTTCCCCGAGGGGTACGAGACGATCGTTGGCGAGCGGGGAGTGAAGTTGAGCGGCGGTCAGCGGCAGCGGTTGTCGATTGCAAGGGCGCTGTTGGCGAACCCGCGGATATTGATTTTGGATGAGGCGACGAGCTCGCTTGATTCGGAGTCGGAGGCAATGATCCAGGCGGGATTATCCAAGCTGATGGAGGGGCGGACGACGTTTGTGATTGCGCACCGGCTGTCGACGATCCGACGCGCGGACCAGATTCTGGTCGTCGAAGAAGGTCGGATTGTGGAGCGCGGCAATCACGAGCAGTTGTACGCGAAGGAGGGCCGTTACTATGACCTCTACACGCGGCAGCATGGGCTGGAGGCGAATTTGTTTTTGGCTCCGGGCGAGGGGGACAAGGTGGAGGTGGGTTAAAGAATTTTGGATTTCATAGACTTCATACCTTCTACATGCAGTCACGAGTCCTCCCGCTCCGGCTTGCGTTCATAATAGGCGTCGCGATTGATACGGTCCTCGTAGTCGCGCAGGTCTTCCTCTTCCTCGCGTTTCTTGCGCTCTTCGCGTTCTTCCCTTCCGTCGCTCATGCAAATGCACCTCGCAATCAGGCTAAACCAGCCCGAGTTCCCTCAGCAGGAATGCATAATCAAAGGCAATCTCCTTCAAATAATCATACCTACCGCTGGCGCCGCCGTGGCCTGCCTCCATGTTGGTCACCAACAGAAGCGGGTTGGCATCCTGCTTCTGTGTGCGCAGCTTGGCAACATATTTGGCCGGTTCCCAGTACATGACCTGCGAATCATTGAGCGAGGTCTTCACCAGCATGGCCGGGTAGTGGGCCGGGCGGAGGTTGTCGTAAGGCGAGTAACCCAGCATGTATTTGAAATACTCTTCTTCGTTTGGATCTCCCCACTCCTCGTACTCGGGAACTGTGAGCGGGAGTGATGCGTCGAGCATGGTGTTCATCACATCGACAAATGGAACATGTGAAAGCACGGCGCGGAAGAGACCGGGGCGGAGGTTGGTGACGGCGCCCATCAACAGGCCGCCGGCTGAGCCGCCTTCGATGGCGATGCGCCCTGGCGAGCCAAATTCTTGCGCGATCAAATGCTCGGCACAAGCGATGAAATCGGTGAAGGTATTCATCTTGTGGAGCATTTTCCCCGCGTCGTGCCACGGTGTTCCGAGGTCGCCGCCGCCGCGGATGTGCGCATAGGCCATGACGATGCCGCGGTCAAGGAGACTGAGTCGAGTGGAGTTGAAACCAACGGGTAGTGAATACCCGTAGCTGCCATAGGCGTAGACGTAAAGCGGGTTTCGGCCGGGCGAGAATTTGTCTTTGCGGTAGACGAGCGAGACGGGGACGAGTGTGCCGTCCGCCGCCGGTGCATGGAGGCGCGCGGAAGCGTAGTGCGTGCGATCAAATCCGCCCGGGACTTCCTGCTCCTTGAGTAGCGTGGATTGCGCGGTTGCCACGTCGTATTCGTAAACGGACGCCGGCGAGACCAATGATTGATATGCGTAGCGAAAGCGCGTCTCGGAAAAAATGCGGTTGACGTGGGGATATGCTGTGTAGGCGGGCTCGGGGAAGCTGATTTCCTCGGCGGGTGCAGCGGCAGTTCCCTCGCCTGAAAATTTCCAAATATGAAGCTTGGGCAATCCGTCTTCGCGCTCACATGCGATGAAGAAGTCGCGGAAGAGGTCGATGTCTTCGAGCATGAGGCTGCTGCTGTGTGGGATGAGTTCGGTCCAGTTGGATTCACCGGGTGTGGCGACAGGCGCGGTGGCGAGGCGAAAGTTGCGGCCACGGTCGTTGGTGCGGATGAACCAATGGCTGTTGCGGTGGTCGATGTAGTACTCGTGCTGGTCGCGGCGCGGGGCGATGAGGGTGAATTGGCCGTTGGGCTCTGCGGCGCGGAGGACGCGCGCCTCGCTGGCGGTGTGGCTTGCGGAGTTCAGGATGAGAAATTCGCCGTCGCGGGTGCGGGAGATGGAGATGTTGAATCGCTCGTCCTCCTCCTGGTAGACAAGCTCATCAGTGGAGTGAGGCGCGTCGAGTGTATGGCGGAAAAGCTGGAACTGGCGCTTCTGCTCCTCATCCTCAACTGTGTAATAGAGCGTTTTGTTGTCCGCGGCCCAGACGACGGAGCCTGCGCGCTCGGCGATGGTGGAGGTTTGGCCGGTGGCGAGGTCTTTGATGTGGAGCGTGTATTGGCGGAAGCCGGTGGTGTCAGTGGTGTAGGCGAGAAAACGCCCGCAATCGGAGATGTCCGTGTCGCCTATTGCAAGAAAACTCTCCCCTTCGGCAAGTTGATTGCAATCGAGAAAGGTGATTTCCGTGGCGCCTGGGGCGGGCGCGAGCTCTGTTTCGTTGTTGACGGCAATGCGGGAGTAGCTTGCGTACTGTTTGCCCTCTTCGGTGCGGGTGAGGTACCACCAGCCGCCATCGCGGTATGGGACGCTGACATCGGTTTGCTTGATGTGGTTGAGCATCTCGTTGTAAAGGGTTTCACGCAACGGCGCAAGCGGCGCCATGAAGGCCTCTGCGTAAGCATTTTCAGCTTCAAGGTAGGCGCGAACCTCGGGGTTCTCTTTTTGGCGAAGCCACGCGTAGTCGTCGTGGAGGGTGATGCCGAAAAGGGTTTTGGTTTGAGGTTCCTTGCGTGCAATGGGAGGGGTGGGAAGCGTGCCGGAGTTCATCTATTTCAGTTTAAATCCGCTGGCGGGAAAGCAAGACCATGGAGAGTGAATTGAGGGGTACGGATTGACGCGGAGCGATTACACTGGTTGAGTGAGCGACGAGCCCCAGAACGAATTGCCGCAATTGGCGGCGCCGCGTCACCATGGAGCGCTGCGTTTTGTGGTGGCAGCGCTGATTTTGCGCGCGGATGAGGTGCTGATCTGCCAGCGGCGCCCGGACCAGCCCATGGCGCTGCAATGGGAGTTCCCCGGCGGAAAGATTGAACAGGGCGAGGAGCCGGAGGCGGCGCTGGCGCGGGAGTTGAATGAGGAACTGGGGATTACGGCGACGATTGGCAGGCGCGTGACGCGGATACGGCACAATTACCGGCATGGTGGCGCGGTGGATTTGCAGTTTTTTGTGGTGAACCAGTTTGCAGGCGAGATTGCGAACCGCATCTTCAACGACCTGCGCTGGGTGAAATTGTCGGTGCTGCCGGAATATGATTTTTTACCCGCGGACCGCGGGCTGGTGAAGGAATTGGCGGCGGGAAAACTGCTGTAGCCTCAGTGGCCTGGCATCATGCCCCAGAGCATCACCATGGTCATGCCGATGACAAGGATGCTTGTGGTCCAGGCAACAATATTCCAGACAAATGAGTTTTTGTGCTCGCCCATGAGGTCCTTGCGGTTGATGAGCATGAGCATCAGAATGATGATCACGGGCAGCAGGACGCCGTTGAGAACCTGTGAGAGGATGGCGACGTTGACCAATTGCGCATCGGGCAGGAGGAGCACGGTAAGCGCGCCGCCGGCGATGAGCAGGGTGTAGAGCCAATAGAAGAAGGGTGCCTCCTTGTAGCTTTTGTCGACGCCCGACTCGACGCCGAGCCCCTCGCATACGGTGTAGGCGGTGGAGAGCGGCAGGATCGACGCGGCGAAGAGCGAGGCGTTGAAGAGGCCGAAGGCAAAGAGGATGAAGGCGAAGTCGCCGGCCAGCGGCTTCATGGCCTGCGCGGCATCCGCGGCAACTTGAATGGCGCCGAAGCCGTGGACCCAGAGTGTGGCGGCGCATGCGACGACGATGAACCAGGCAACGATATCGGTGAAGAAACTGCCGACGATGACATCGAGGCGGGAGGCTCCGTAGTCCTTGACGCGGATTCCCTTCTCGACAATCGACGATTGCAGGTAGAACTGCATCCAGGGCGCGATCGTGGTGCCGACGATGCCAATGGCCATGTAGATGTAGGCCTTGTCGTGCCAGACATTTTTGCCGGGCAGCTTGATGGTGGAGGTGAGCGCGGTGTGCCAGCTTGGCTGCGAAAGGACGCCGGCGAAGATGTAGGCGATGTAGACGACGGAGGCGACGAGGAAGATTTTTTCAGTGGTCTTGTAATCGCCGCGGAAGACGAGGAACCAGACGAGCGCGGCGCAGACTGGGACCGAGATGAATTTCCAGACATGGAAGAGTTGCAGCGAGCCTGCGATGCCGATGAACTCCGTGACCACGTTGGTGTAATTTACGAATACGAGGAGCACCATGAGGATGACGGTGAGGCGGAGCCCGAACTCCTCGCGGATTAGGTCGCTGAGGCCTTTGCCGGTGACAACGCCCATGCGGGCGCACATCTCCTGCACCACGATGAGCGCAATGGTGATGGGGAGCATGGTCCAAAGCAGCGTGTAGCCGTACTGTGCGCCAGCCTGCGAGTAGGTGAGGATGCCGCCGGAGTCGTTATCGACGTTCGCGGTGATGAACCCGGGACCGAGCACGGCGAGAAAGAGCAGGATTCGAGTTCGCCAGCGCCGCAGCATGAATTGGATTGTCCCCGGTCAAGATTTTTAATGAACCGCCTGATTTGAAGATAACAGCGACGGGGTGCTTGTGAAAAATCAACGCGTATTATCCCCTTTCATCCACAGGATGAATTGGAAACCGGTGAAAGTTGCGGGACTGGCGTTTGACTTTGCACCACGCACGATGGATACGCGACAAACCTGGGAACTGGGCTGCGCGCATTATTCCAAATTACCAAGGAGCGCGGCTTGACGGGAGTCGCAGACTCAACTGGTCTTGAATTGGCGCGGCGAGAAGAGTTCTTTTAATGCGGCGGTGGAGAGGATTGATTCGCTTTCCTGGTCATCGCTGACGGTCTTGCTGAGCAGATGCTTGACCACGTCAGCCACGCCGTAGCTGACCCTGCCGAGTGGCAGAAATTGGCCGAGCGTCTTCAATTCGTCGCCGGCGGTGAGCAAGACGGGCTCGACGCTTGCATCCTTGCGCACCTGCGCGTGGCCGATGTTGGCCAAGAGCGCGTTGCAAAGGCATTTGCGGCCAATTGTATCCTCCATCGCCCCACCCTTGTTCAAATAATTATCCTCGGGTTCGGCAGAGCACCTGTAGCCGACGGACCCGCTCGGCATCACGTAGGGGTCGCGTAGGTATCCGAGGTCGCAAACGCGCTTGCGCGCCGCATAAACTTGCGGGTCGGAGTTTGACCCTTGCAACTGGACAACTTTGAATGGAAAACCTGTGGGCGAAGCCAGTGGGTCGGTGTAGACCTTTCCGCCTCCGCCGCGCACATCGGAGAGCACCGCGCGGCGCACATCATTCTTGAGGCCTGACTCGCGGGCAAAGGCAAAGGCTGTCCCGACCTGCACTCCGGCGGCGCCATCGGCGAGGGCTTCTGCGACTTTGTCCGGGGAGCCATATCCGCCGGCCATCCAGAAAGGCACACCCAACTCACGCAACTCGGCGATGTTGACTTCATCGCGCACGCCATAGACTGGCTCGCCTGTTTCATTCAGCTGAAGTTTGCCACGCGGTGGCGCGTTGTGGCCGCCGGCAATCGGCGTCTCGATGACCAGGCCGTCGACGCGGCCATTGGCCCTGCGCAGCATGGTGGTGGCTAGCGTATTGGAAGAGACGATGGCAAGAAAACGCGGACGGCGCAGTTGTGGGACTTCCCCTTCGGCATACTCGGCCGGATCGAAGCGCATCATGGTGTCCATCTCGGGAGTCGCGCCTGTCACACTGAGTTTATATTCGGCAGGGCGTTGCGCAGCCAGCGCGTCCAGCACGCCGGGGATGTGGAGGGGAATCCCGGCACCCATCAGGACATAGCCGACGCCGGCAAGCATTGCGCCGTAGATGGAGGGCAAATGAGGCAACTGCACTTTTTCAAGAAAATTGATTCCCACCGGATTATCGTGCCCTTCGCGCGCCAAATAAACTTCCACGAAGTTGCTGACCATGCACAACTCAACCATCTTGCGCGAGTGGCGCATCTGATGCATAGGGGTGGTGGGGTAAGGCTCGTCGCTGGACTTGCCGCCGGGGATGAAGTACTCGTCCCAAATCCGCCTGGCCATGGACTGGAACGGAAATGCATCCATACCGCGTTTCATATGCCCGCCCACATCCCCATCCGCCAAGCGACGCACGAAAAGCGAATCCAGCGCAGTGCCGGAGACCACGCCTAGTTGACCGACTTTGGAGACCGCCTGGGCAAGTCTCCAATTGGAGACCCCAACGCCCATGCCGCCCTGGATGATTTGCGGATGATGTGCCATCCCTATAATTGTTTCATATTTACTGTAATTTTCCCATCCCGCGGTTATTTAATTCTTTTTGATGGGAGCACACTTTGCACCCGGCTACCTCCCCTGGTTGGGGATGGTTGCCAGCCCGGCAGGGGGCCCATATGGTTGAAAGCCTCAGACTTTTTCGCGCAGGTAGCTGATCACATGATCGGCCTGTACAACACCGACAAGACGCTGCTGCGCGTCCACCACCGGAAGAGCCTGCAGGTTGTATTTGTCAAAAGTCTCCGCAAGCTCATTCTGCCTCAAGTTCCAGGGACAACTGAGGACGCGCGGCTCGCTGAGGACATTGAGATGGGTTGCCGGCTGCGCGAGGATGAGTCGCGGCAGAGAGACGGCGCCAGTGAGCACGCGTTTGTCGTCCATGAGGAATACATGGGTGATGATTTCCACGTCTCCGTCATAGGCGCGGAGTGCGGCAACGGCGTCGGCAACGGTGGCGTTGTTGAGCACTGCGACAAAATCCGTGGTCATGGCGCCTGCGGCGGTGTTTTCGTCAAACTCGAGTAGCTCCTCGACCTCCTGGCGCTCCTCCGGCTCCATCTCCTCGAGGATGGCCTCGGATTTTTCCTCTGGCAGCTCGGCGAGCAGGTCGGCGGCGGCACCCGGGTCCATCTCCTCGACAATGTCGGCAATCTTTTCCTCGTCCATGGTCTCGAGGAGCGCTTTTTGCAGTTTTGGCTCAACCTCCTCGAGCGCCTCGGCGGCGACCTCCTCGTCCAATGTGCTGAAGACGGCCTCTCGCTCGGCGGGCGCAAGGTCCTCGAGGATGTCGGCAATGTCGGAGGGGTGCATTTCACTGAGCCGTTCATGCTCGATGCGCAACTTCACGCGGCGCGTGGGATCCACCTCGATGACATCGACAAACTCCCACGGGATGCCGTTGCTTTTCATGCGCATGGAAAAGCTGTCGAGCGTGGTGCGCGGAATCATGCCCTTGAGCACGCGGCGAACGGCGCCGCGCAAACCCACTTCGACCTGTGCGACGCGCAGCAGGTGCGCCGAGCCCTGTCCCATCCATTCAAGCTCCACGTCGTTTACGCGCACCACCTTGCGCCCATGCACGTCGATAATCTGGCGGTCAACAAGGTCCTGCTGCAAATAAAGGAAGGTGGCCTTGTCGCTGAGTTCGGCCAGCGCGGCGGGAGTGCGCAATTCGAGTGTGCCGGCCGGCGTTT
>JAJXXN010000282.1 GCA_021781075.1 Acidobacteriota bacterium
ACGTGCGCGCCGCCAACAAGGGCCCGCTGCCCGACATCGAGCTCACCCACATCTACGAGCGCATCATCGACGTCATGCGCGCCCTTCAACGCAATGAGCTTGCCTCCGAGCGCAAAGCCCATCCTGCCCAGCCGCAAGGCCATACGGAGAAACAATCATGATAGTTGCGATGCAGGAGTTTGCCACCGAGGAACAAATCGACACCGTCATTGAGAAGATGGTGGAGCACGGCGTCAACGTCCACCGCACCACCGGCGCCTCGCAGTCCATCCTCGCCGGCGTCGGGCCCACGCAAACCATCGACCTCACTGTCTTTGAGCAGATGCCAGGCGTCATGTACGTGCACCGCATCAGCTCGCCCTACAAGCTTGCCGGCCGCGGCTTCCGCCCGCAGGGAACCATCATCAGATTTGAGAATGGCGTGGAGATCGGCGGACGCGAAGTCGTCGTCATGGCCGGCCCATGCTCCATTGAGAACGAGGCTCAGATCCACGAGACCGCCCGCCGTGTCAAAGCCGCCGGCGGAAAATTCCTGCGTGGCGGGGCTTTCAAGCCCCGCTCCTCGCCCTACGCATTCCAAGGCCTCGGCATCCCCGGCCTCAAGCTGATGCATGAGGCAGCCCGCGCCAATGGCCTGCTGACGGTGAGTGAGGTCATGGAGATCTCGCAGATTGACTCCATGCTCCCCTACACCGACCTCTTCCAGGTCGGCGCGCGCAACATGCAGAACTTCAACCTGCTGCGTGAACTTGGGCACTTGCGCAAGCCCATCCTGCTCAAACGCGGCATTGCCGGCACCATCGAGGAGCTGCTGCTATCGAGCGAATACATCCTCGCCGGCGGCAACTACGACGTGCTGCTTTGCGAGCGCGGCATCCGCACCTACGAGACGGCGACCCGCAACACCATGGACATTTCCGCCATTCCCATGCTGCACAAGCTCTCGCACCTGCCCGTCATCGCAGACCCCTCCCACGGCACCGGCAAGCGCGACATGGTCATCCCCATGGCGCTTGCCTCCGTCGCCGCGGGCGCCGACGCGCTCATCGTGGAAGTACACCCCAATGCCGACAAAGCCGCCAGCGACGCCGCACAAACACTTTACCTTGAGCAATTCGAGGAGATGATGAGGGTGGTTGCCGCGGTAGCCAAGTCGGTTGGGCGAAGTATTTAGATAACAAGCCTGGCGAAATGAAAAAGGCTGGGGCACGCTCCAGCCTTGTCGTTTGTTAGCTCGATACGTGCAGTGCATGACTGGCTGATTTCCAATGGTTTGTTTCCACTGCTCCTGCCGATGTGTCTTACACAGCTTCCTTTGTCACATGACCCAGCGAGGGGACCTTTCGATCCTTCCATCGCAAAATTCTCGATTCCATACCATACCAAAGTGCATAGGCGACCGCAAAACTAGCCAGCAATCCAAGTGAAGATGCAGTGAAGGCATTCCATCGTCTGCTTAGGTGCCAGTCACCGACCATCTGCTGTGTGAGCCTGTAACACGGAAAATGGCAAAGATACAAACTGTAGCTCACCATGCCGATAGAACGCAGTGGTTTCCATCGAAAGAAACTGATGTACCACTTTAAACTTCCTGAATGCCTTACCAGCGCATATACTACAAGTGCAAAACTCAAATCAGTCAGAGATAGCCCCCATGACCTGACCACATAACTAGTCGGCCAGCCACCTAGTTTAATCCATATCATGACGGTTGTAAACCCCGCAATGATGGTTGCAATGTCAAACATACGGTCGCTAATCATCCATGCCGCGGGATTTTTTGCACGTTCAGTTATTACTATCGCAATCAAGGAGCCATAAGCCAAAGCATCCATGCGACAATAAAATGTATAAATCTCCACATAATGCAAGGCGCTTTCAGGCGCAAACCATCTGAATATCGGTGCCAAGATGAACATAAGGCCAAGTGTCAAATAAAATATGCTCTTCGATGCATATCTCACTACAGGCGCCCATATTGTGTAGTATATTTCTTCGACTGAAAGCGACCACATCACACCCAATCCCGGAATAACGAATGAAGGTAATATTCCGATATAGGCTGTAAAACGATCAACTTGCGGAATCAAACTTGTGTAATAAAAAATGTATTGAGTCCAATATTCGGGTTTGCCCGCATGTCCTACAGCAAGTGAATATCCTAAATATATGAATAGGAAAAGCATATTTGGAGGTAGAATTCGCAATGCACGGCGCGCATAAAACACACGGAAATAGTGTTTATCCGCTTGCATTTGTATAAGTATTGTAGTGATAAGAAATCCTGACAATACGAAAAACAGGTCAACACCAAGCCAGCCAGCAACTAGAAAACGCAAGTATCGACCCCAAAGCATGGTGTGGTAACCAATCACCGCCAGAACCGCTAGCGCGCGCAACCCATCCAGCTCTTTGATTCTCATTGCAGCGATTGACCTCGATTCCACCGGACTTCTTTTGCATTATATAAGAGGAGTGTGAATTGCCTCCTCGAATGCATCACTCCCAAAAAATACCTTCTCATTCAAGCTCATGCTAGTAAATTCCCAGATAACCCGCATCTCACGGCTGTACACTGCTCACAAGCTACGCCGTATCACTGTTCTCGGCACGGGCCTTCTTCGCTTCTCCGCAAATAGTCCTCTTGATGGTGGAAACCATTCAAATGTTTGCATTGCATTTGAGACATCAATGCATGCCCGGCGCCAATTGAGGCGTGCGATCGCTTGCGTAACAGGGCGAGTTGAACACGGTGGCAATGTCGGAGGCCCTCACCGTGTTCTCTTTGCCCTGCGGAACCAGAATCAGGTGATGAACGCCCGCCTTGGCATCGCCAACCTCACACAACACACGATAGTTGCGAATTGCGGATTGCAATGTTTCATCACCCCAAAGCGAGATACCCCTGTAACCGCTCACCTCAAAACCCTTGCCATCAACGCTATCTGCGCCTGTGAATATAATCAGATCGTATCCGCCAGCCTGTACCGTTTGCGTCACTTCCCAAGGCTTCCATAATCCTTTTATTTGAAACTCGTGATAGGCAAATGCATCCAGCAACTGCGGCTTCCGGCTGTTGATTTCCAAATACGAAATATCGGAGAGCATTGTCCAATCATGGATAGGCTTTGTATTGAGTGAAGCGGGAAGGTCGTGGAAGATTATCTTGCGTTGATGAAAGGCCAGCAAAATCCCCAAAAGACCTAAAACCATGTACGTGACCTTGAATGGTCCTTTGCTTTGCTCCAGCCACAAAAGAGCCGGGGGAATAAAAACCAGACTCAACCAGTAGGGCAGGATCAAATAATTTGTCCCGGCGCCTGCATTGACTAATCCGATCAGGCCAAATGCCCAAGCCGCCAGCGTAACCAACAGGGGAGTCCTGTAGCGTGGCGACTTTATGGACAGGAGCATCCCCAGTGCAGCTATAGACAAGGGGATCAGGGCGATTTGATTGGTTCGCAAAAGGTTCAAGATTGAAATTGGCAATGTGGACCAATTTTTTATGACTTGCCCCAAGGCACTGTAGTTTTCATAGATGGGTTCATGCCGCAACCATATGAAACACATAATTATTGCGCTCAGTGGCAATGCGCCCACTGCAGTTAAAGCAACCTTCCGCGGTTTCTTTTCCAGCAGGATGCAAATCAGCAGCGCGAAAAATAATGGCGCTGTGCTCTGCTTGCATAAAAAGGAGACTGAGGCAAGAACCCCTGCTAAAAATGGCTGCAAGTTTGTATGGTGCTCGTCCAAACTGAGCATCAGTGCGCAGGTGAAGAAAAAAATGGACAGCATGTCTGGTCTTGCACTCGTTGTCCACCCTTCAGCCCAAATGCAACCAAACCCCATGATCAAAACCAGAATGGATAAAAATCGCAGCCTCTCCAGCAAAAAAGCCATTCGCGCCAATATCACCAAGCTTGCAGCAAATGCAATCAGGCTAAGAGCGCGGAATGCAACTGTGGTTATAAAAATATCGCCCTTGAAAATCCAGGTGGTTGTGGCTCCAATCAGGTAATACAACGGCCCATACCATTCACCATTCCATGGAAAATTAAACGGATGCGAGTATAGATGGCCTGTTTGTAAAATTGTAAGGAACGCATAAACATTCGCTCCCTCAGGAAACGTTGTGTCGTTATGGACCATTAGCAAATGGAGGGCTATCCATAATTTCATAATCGCCACATACAGGAACGGCAAGATCAAAAATCCAAGTGCCAGCCTTTTACCCCATGGCCTTTCAATCATCCTAGTTGTCTTTCCATCCGCATCAAACACAGTGCGCTTGGCCATACGATACTCTTCTCCCCACCGACGTAAAAAATTTCCGCGGCTCCGCCTTGGCATGTGAAATTAAGGTTCAGTGTGTTGCGGGTGATGTTTGAATAGCCGGGCGAATGCTGATGAATACATCCTACAATAGGCGTGGATCATCGCAAGTTGAATCGTTTGGCATCTTGTTGACCATTGTGGGCAGCGGATACAATCATGTGGTGGTTGCGGTATTGCACTCTGAAAAATGTTGAGTGATTATCAGCGGCTCCACGCACTGCATCACGATTAGGGGATGAGGCACTGGCCACATCACTGTGCCGCAATGTGCAACCCACGAACTGTTTATCAACCCACCGGAGTGTGCTGGTATCTCTCTCGAACTCAACCTTCAGATGATGGAACGCGGTCGTGAATCCTATTGGCTGCGCTACCCCGGCACATCGCCAGTCAAACTTCACTGGCGTGCGCTTGCTGTACGGCACTCATTTCATGTATTGCCGGGCGAGCGGATACTCGAGTTAGGTGCCGGAAGTGGCTTGTGGGCTGAGCAACTGACCTCAGTTCTGAAGGGCCGCAACCCGATCACCGCGGCAGTTTTTGATGAATCATTCTTGAAAGATCACAAGCCGCTGACCAATGTCGAGTTTGTGCACGTCAAGGATCTTGCACGAGATTTGCCCGATGGAAGTTTTGACTACATTGTTGGTACAGGCATTCTCTGTCATGACCTTTATGCACAAAACCTTCAGGTTCTTTACCGCCTTTTGAAGCCTGGGGGGCAGATTCTCTTCTTTGAGGCCAATTACTGGAATCCGCAGGTATTTCTAAAAAATCTCATTCGTCCCCTTGGGCGTTGGGCTGGAAATGCAAAATGCCAAATCGGCCTGCGGAAGTACGTCCTGATGAAGGTTGCCTCGCAGCAGGGTTTTGTTGACATTGACATCATCCCGTACGACATCGTGCACCCCCGCACACCACGGTTTCTTCTCCGCGCTCTTCGCTCACTTGCCTTCATCCTTGAACACGCACCTGGCATCAAGGACCTTTGCGGAACCCTCTACATCTGGGCCAAAAAACCTGGTGATGAGAATGCGATCCGGCCCAAAGGCTCGCTCGCGGAACATCAGTCTCTCTTCGGTTCGACCTCATTTGTCATTCCATGCCACAACGAAGAGATGAATGTGGGGCCCCTCACCGACGCAATTTTGCGTTACTACCGCCCATATGTTCACGAGATACTCATCGTCAACGACAACAGTCGCGACCGTACTGCCGAAGTAACAAAACAGATTGCACTCACTGAGCCCACTGTCAAACTCGTGGACCGCAAGCCGCCGAATGGTGTTGGACGTGCCCTCCGCGATGGATACGCCGCCGCGACAGGCCGTTATGTTCTCACCATGGATTGCGACTTCCTGCAAATCCTGCCTGAATTTCGTGATCTCTTTGATGCCGTTGCCAACGGTTATGATGGCGCCATCGGCAGCCGGTTCTCACAAGAGTCGCTGCTTATCAACTATCCCTTCATTAAAATCCTTTGCAACCGCGGTTTTCATCTTCTGGCGAACATACTTCTTCCCAAGCGCATGCGCGATGTCTCCAACAATCTCAAACTCTATCGCGCCGAGATTTTTAAATCCATTGAGATTAACCAGCCAGGCTTTGCCGCCAACGCGGAAACAGGCCTCAAGCCGCTTTTAAGCGGATACAAAATTGCCGAAGTGCCGATTTCGTGGATCAACCGCACCATTGATATGGGGGTCTCTTCATTCCATATCCGCAAGGTTGCACCCGGATATGCAAGGGCGCTGGCGCGGGTAGTTTGGGACGCCTGGTTGAACAGCAAAAAAAATTCAGACCCCGGGAGGCAGGCTTGATGTTGCAATGTCTTGTCTGCGGTGGAGCCGCTCTCAGCGTTTATTTCGATGATGCTGAGGATTCTATTGATGTGACTGCCATTGGCTCATCCCGCACGATACTTTCGCCGGGCAAAATCATGCGATGCAAAACATGCGGCTTTGCTTTCCGTCAGAACCGTTTTGATGAGCTTCAAATTGCGGATCTATACCGCAAGATGGACACGAAGGTTTATCAGGCTGAGTTCAACGGCCGTATTCGAACAGCAGAAAACCATCTACGCATCGTCACAAGACATCTGCCAAGCAACACTTCCCCCGGCGCAATTCTCGATGTTGGTTGTGCCTCCGGCCTTTTTCTTGACAAGGCGCTCGATGCGGGATGGACTGTTGTCGGCCTTGAACCTTCCGAGGTGCTTTACCGGCAGGCAGTTGAAAGAATTGGCAACCGCGGGACCGTGCTTCCTTTCATGCTAGAAGAAGCCGACTTCAATGGAAAACTCTTCGATGCCATCACACTTTGGGATGTGCTTGAGCATGTCGTCGATCCTGTGAATTTTCTGCGCAGAATTCATGAACATCTCAAACCCGACGGATGTCTCTTTCTGAACGTACCTGATTTGGATAGCATCGAGGCTCGTTTATTGGGCCGACGCTGGCCATTGCTTTTGCCTGAACATTTAAATTACTTTACCCGTTCCAGTATCCGCCTCTGTGCCGAAAAGTGCCAATTCAAATTGATTCGTTTTGGGCGGCGGAGATCTTATTTTTCACTTCAATATGTTTTCTATCGGCTTTCTCAGCATAATTTTCCCGCAGCCAATTTCCTCCATCGATTATCCAAGTCATGGATCGGCAAAATTGTGATCCCAGTTTCTTTGGGCGAAACATGGGCGGTTCTTCAACGCCAATGAAATTGAACTTATTATGATCGCACTCCACAAACCATTCGCCCATGGGGTACTCTAAATCATGCTTCGCCGCATCTCCATTCTCGGCACAGGCCTGCTCGGCGCTTCCGCCGGCCTGGCATTGCGCGCCGCAGGGTTCACCGGCTCCATCACAGGTTGGAACCGTGGCTCCGCCGGCGGTTCCACGGCTCTCAACGCTGGCGCAATCGACGCACTCGCCGCCGACCCTGTCGCCGCAGCGCAAGAAGCCGACCTCATCCTGCTTGCCATGCCCATCTACGCCACGCTCGAGATGATGGATCGGCTTGCCCCCGTGCTGACCCCCGCGCAACTTGTCACCGATGTTGGCAGCACCAAGGCCGAGATCTGCGCCCACGCGGAAAAGCTTTACAATTCGCCCATCACCGCGGGCTTTCTCCCCGGCCACCCCATGGCGGGCAAGGAGCGCGGGGGCGCCGAACTTGGCGAAGCCACGCTCTTCCAGAACACCATCTGGATCTTCACCGACTCCGGCGGTGAAAGCCGCTCCTCCACCTCCGCCGCGCTTGCAACCGAGTGGCGGCAGTGGGTGGCGCGCATTGGCGCCCGCACCATGGACCTTGCCCCCGAGCGCCACGACGAGCTCGTCGCATGGGTCAGCCATCTGCCGCAGTTTCTTTCCACCGCGCTTTCCGCACTGATCCTTGAAGAGATGGGGAACGCGCCCGAGCTGAAGTGGGTTGGCGGGCGCGCGCTGCGCGAGACCACCCGCCTCGGCGCCAGCCCTTACTCCATGTGGCGCGACATTGCGCTCACCAATTCCGAGCCCATCACCCGCGCACTGCACGCGCTGGAGCTGCGCCTGCAACACCTGCGCGAAAATCTGAAGACGCCGGAATTGCGCGATGAGTTTGAGCGCGCCAACAAATTCCGCAAAGACCTGCCAACCAGTTGATCAAGGATGGATCGCAATCGTATATCCGGAACGGAATGCACCTTCAATCGGCGTCGTTTCTCCATCCGCCGTCAAGCGGTGCAGCCGGTAGCCTTGCTCTTCCACAAAAAACCGGTGGAACCCCTCATACACCTTTTCCGACCTCATGCCCACATACCGCGTGAGCGTTTCAAAATAAACAACCGGCTTGAAGCGCGCAATCGTCTCCGAGGCGCCCTGCAACACGGCGAGCTCCATTCCTTCCACGTCGATCTTGATAAAATCCAGGCGCGCAACCGGGTGCTTGCGCAAATAATCGTCAATCCGCGTCACGGCAACCGCGCACGTCGCGGCGGACTCGCTTTCGCGCAATAAAGCATTGCCGGGGTTGCCGCTCTCCTCTTCCCAGTAAAGCGTTCCCGGCGTGTTGCCCAACCCCTCGGCCACCACGGTCACACGCGCCTGCAACTCCGGGTTCAACTCAAGGTTCGCGCGCAGCCGCTTCACATTCGGCGGGCCCGGCTCAAAGGCAATCACGCGACCCGCGGGCCCGGCAAACCTGGCCAGCGCCAGCGTCACCGCGCCCACATTCGCGCCCGCGTCAATCGAGCACCATCCGGCCGTCTGGCGCCGCTTCAAAAATGCAATCAGCGGCCGCTCATAGACGCCGCTCCATAAAATCCGCTCCACCTTGAAGCGCGTGTTGACGTTCACACGCACGTCGCCCAGGTAAGCATCAAAGACCAGTTCCATGCCGGCGGGCGCGGCCTTGCGCAGGTTTGCGTGGCGCGCCAGCAGCCCATCCCGCATTGCGCGTGGACAAAGCCGCAATCCCAAACTTTTCAACGCCCGGCTTACCTGTGCCAATTGTTTCTCCTGTCGCTTCCATTCTAAAAGTTCAAGCCGCTGCAATTGCCGTACAAAATAAAACAGAGACCAGTTTCGACCTGGTCTCTGTTTGTTGTTTGCCTCGGCTGTGCGCCGGGTCCATTACGGCGTTACGCCCAACTGAAGCCGCTCTTCTTCAGCGGCAGGGTGCGGATTCGCTTTCCTGTCGCGTCGAAGATTGCATTGGCGATTGCCGGGATTGAAGGCGGCATTGCCGGCTCGCCGAGCCCCGTGGTGCGGTAGTCGGTCTTGCGCCAACTGATGTGAATGGCAGGCACCTGCCGCATCCTTGCCAGCGGATGCTGGTGATAGTTTGTCTGCACGGAGTGGCCATTTTCGAAGGTGATCTCCTGCTCCATATGCGAGAGGCCCTCGATGATTGAACCCTCCACCTGCGCCTCGGCGCCGCTTGGGTTGATGATTTGACGGCCCACATCCACACATGCCCACACATCCAGCACGCGCACCTGTGCGCCCTCCACCTTCACGCGCGCCACTTGGGCAACATAACCAAGATGGCAGGCGTAAACGGCCAAACCAAAACCCTCGCCGGCATTTTTCCTGCGCGTATTCCAGCCCGACTCCTCCGCAACCTGGTCCAGCACGCCCAGCATCCGCGCAAAAAACTCGCGGCGTCCGGCGTCCCCGGTCTGCTTGACGGCAGCGGCCAGAAAATCATGCCGGAAGGCATGCGGGTCGCGCCCGGCTGCTGCGGCAAGCTCATCCATGAACGACTCCGAGACAAATGCCAGTGCATTTGAGCCGGGTGCGCGCAACGGGCCCGTCCTGATCCACAGCGGCATCGTTGAAAGGCCCTGCTCGTAATTCTGCAGTGCGCCTGCCGGGAACTCATCCTTGCCCATGCCCGCCGAGTTTGCGGTTTTCTCGCCTTCGCCGTAGGTCACAAGATGCTGGCTCCAAGCCGTCACTTTGCCCTCGGCGTCCAGGCCCGCCTGCAATTTGTGCCAGGCCCCCGGGCGATAGCTGTCATGGTGAATATCCTGCTCACGCGTCCAGATCAACTGCACCGGTGCGCCGGCCTCACGCGCAATCCACGCGGCCTCGACCATCGGGTCATTCACCAGCCTGCGGCCAAATCCGCCGCCGGCGCGGATCATGTGCACCGTGATCTTCGACTTGTCGATGCCAAAATTCTCCGCAATGTAATCGCGGCCCGGCCCCGGCAACTGGCTCGTCGTCCAAATCTCCATCTCGCCGTCGTGGTACCAGGCCGTGGTTCCCTGCGGCTCCAGCGTCACGTGCGCAATGAAGGGGTATTCATACTCCGCCTCCACCACTTTGGCCGAGCTTTTGAGCGCGGCTGCCACGTCGCCGTTGCGGCGCGGATAGGATTGCGGCGGCTGCGCGATCAGCTTGGCAGCCTGTGCCGCAAATGCCTCGCTCGATTGCTCGCCACCACGAACAGTCTCCCACTCCACTTTGAGCTCACGGCGCGCCTTCTCCGCCTGCCACCAGCTCTCGGCCACAATTGCCACGCCGCCCTCAAGACCGGCATAGAAGTCGATAATGCCTGACTCCTTCACCTTGCTTGCGACAAGGAAGGCCTTTTTCACGCCCGGCATGGAACGAATTGCATCCAAGTTTGCCGACTTGGCCTTGCCGGCAAATACAGGCGCCTTTTCATACACCGCGTACAACATGCCGGGCAGGCGAACGTCGAGCCCAAAGACCGGCTGACCGGTAAAGATTTTGTGGTTGTCCACACCAGGCTGCATTTTGCCAATGATCGTGAACTCTTTGGGGTCCTTGACCGGGACTTTTTCCATGTCCGGAACCGGCAGCTTTGCCGCATCCGCAGCCAGTTCGCCATAGCCAAGCTCGCGACCGGAAGACTTGTGCAACACCTTGCCCGCGGCAGTGGAACACTCCGCCGTCGGCACGCCCCATTTGTTGGCCGCGGCCTGCACCAGCAGCGCACGGCCAGCCGCGCCCACGTGCCGCAGGGGTTCATACAGGTTCGGTGTGCTCATGCTGCCGCCGGCCACCTGAAAGCCATACTTGTCATTCAAGTCGGCCTGCTGCACAGTGACCTGCGACCACAACACATCGAGTTCGTCGGCAATCACCATCGGAAGCATTGTCCGCACGCCCTGGCCGATCTCCGGCGCCGGGGCCATGATGGTTACCGCACCGGATGCCGCAATCTCAATAAACGAGCTCGGCAAAAAATGTGGCGACGGGCGTTGTGCGTTCAACTCAAATGGGCCAATATAAAACTTCAGCGCCATGCCGCCGCCGGCCAGTGCCGAGAGGGTCAGGAAATTTCTACGATTAAGAAGCATGGCTCGTCTCCTCCTCGCGCAGCTCCAGCATCGCGTGGCTCATGGCGTTCAACTCCGCCGCGCGCTTTACCGCCTTGCGAATGCGCAGGTAGGTCCCGCAGCGGCAAAGGTTGTTGCTCATCGCCGCGTCAATTTCCGCATCTGTCGGCGAGGGCGTCTGCGCAAGCAGGGCCTTCGCCGTCATGATCTGCCCGCTCTGGCAATAGCCGCATTGCGGCACGTCCATTTCGTTCCATGCCCGCTGCAGCGCATGGCCGCCATCCGCGCTCAGGCCTTCAATGGTTGTGATGGACTTGCCCGCGACTGCTGAGACCGGCGTGACGCATGTGCGCGTCGCGTGGCCATCCACCACCACCGTGCACGCGCCGCACAGTCCCATTCCGCAGCCAAACTTTGCGCCCACCAGACCCAGCTCCTCACGTAGCACCCAAAGCAGAGGAGTATCCGGCGAGGCCTTGACCGTCATGCTCTTGTCATTAATCTGTAAATCCACGGTTGCCCTCCCTCTGCTATCTAAGATAGCGCTTTTACATGCATAATTCACCCTGCGATGCAATCATCTGCACACATATTAGTGCATTTCGTTCTCCCTGTTTGACCCCGCGCCAGAATCCCGTTAAACTATCTTAGTTTGGCGGTTTCTGCCTGTTGGGTACTCGCTCCCAGTGAGTCGTCTTGAATTGACTCCACTCGGGGGGCTTGAGGACTTTTGAAGTTCCCGCGGTCCAGCAAGTTTCTGCCCGAGCAAGAGATTCAATCGTATGAGCGCCGCACGACCGCGCTCTGGAGGAATTATGTACGCAGTCATTCGCACCGGTGGTAAGCAATACCGCGTCGCCCCCGGCGATGTGTTGAAGATCGAGAACGTTGAAAACGACGGCAAGACCGTCGAGTTCAGCGATGTACTCGCTGTCAGTGGCGAGCCCGGCACCATTGCCAAGCCAGCCAAGGCCAAGGTCACAGCCGAGGTTGTCCGCGAAGGCCGTGGCGACAAGATCCTCGTCTTCCACCTGAAGCGCAAAAAGCAGTACAAGAAGCTCCAAGGCCATCGCCAGGACTTCGTCGAAGTGCGCATCAAGGCCATTGAGGCCGACGGCAAGACCTACGCCGCCAAGTAACCGGCATGAACGGCATTCAGTTCAAGCGTCAAGACATCTGAAAAGTTCAAGGGCATCAGCCCTTGGGAAAGTTTCTGAGAAGGGAAGAGAACCATGGCACATAAAAAAGGCGGTGGCAGTTCAACAAACGGCCGCGATTCAAACGCCCAGCGCCTCGGCGTCAAGGCCTTCGCC
>JAJXXN010000034.1 GCA_021781075.1 Acidobacteriota bacterium
AGGAAAATCGCTATCAACATAAGGAACTCGGCTTCAACTATCGCATGGAGGCGATGCAGGGGGCGATCCTGGGCGTGAAACTGCGCCATCTCGAACGGTGGACGCATGCGCGGCTTCGACTGGCCGAACGCTACGGGCAACTGTTGGCCGGCCTGTCGCTGCAACTGCCGCACCACGCGCCGGACCGGCGGCATGTGTGGCACCTGTTTGTTGCGCTGCACGAAGAGCTTGGCAATCAAAAAGTCGATGCGGGCACGCTGCTCCGTGGTGTAGACCTGTGCCTGCGCGCCACCCTCGCCGGAGCTCAACACATCGGCGTCCAGTTGCAAGGCGCGCGTGTACTCGGTCATGGCGCGGGCAACCTCGCCCAGTCCCATCCAGGCCTCTGCCAAATTCACGTGGGTGTGCGCATTCTCCTCGTCCAGCGCCAGCGCTTGCTTCAGTGAGACAACCGCCTGCTTGTATCTCTTGTCCAGAATGTCAACCACGCCCAGGTTGTTCATGGCTGTGAAATAATTCGGGTCATACTTCAGAGACTTGGAGAAATTTTTCCTCGCCTGTCCATGGTTATCCATTCGGAGTTCCGCGATGCCCAGCTTGTTATACAAAACGGCATTTTCACGGTCGTTCTTGAGGGCCTTTGAGTAGTATGCGACTGCCAGCGCGAAATCCTTTTTCAGTTGCGCCTTGTCACCCTTTGCCTCCAGGGCGACCACCTCGGCTTTTTTGTCCGTGACGCCCGCGCCCTGGGCGCCTGCCCCTTGAACGGAGCCGGCCAGAATCGCCGCCAACATCAAGGTCCATCCCAGTTTCCGCATACATCCTCCTTGTTCGGGGAAAGCTTTCGCTCATCCACGAAGCCCTTTGCGAACACTCCCAGTAGAACCCTTATTCAGACCCGGCACAACGCTATATCCGCTACGCGACCGTTCAATCCACGCCAGCCGCATTGAATTCGTTTGTTTGCCTTCAGTTGCGCCAACCATTTCACTCCATCCCGCCGGCCCGGAGCCGGGGTTACACGCCGTTACAGGGCGATGGCGGGAGCAATCTCAACCGTTAACCCCTATGCAAAAGTTTGTGCCAGCGTAACATTACATCGGGGGCCGAATGGAAAGGATGAGAGAGACTGAGGCGATCAGTCTGACGGCGCAGCGCGAAGAACTCGACGCGGTGCTTCAGTCGGCGCATTTTCAACGCGCGCCCCTGCTTGCCCGCCTGCTCTCGTATCTTTGCCAGAAGCTCTTTGTCGGCGAGTCCGGCCAAATCAAGGAGTACTCAATCGGCATCGATGTATTTCAGCGCAGCCATGATTTTGACCAGAACTCCGACTCCATTGTGCGCGTTGAGGCCAACCGGCTGCGCAAGCGGCTGGCGGAGTACTACGCCGGCCCCGGAGCTGCGCACCGGCTGCGCATCGTCATTCCGCTCGGTCAATATGTTCCCCGGTTTGAGGAGTCGGCTTCCACGCCGGGAGGTGCGGAGACTGTTGCGACGCCTGCGCGGCTCACCCATGTCTGGACCTGGTGGTTGGCAGCGGCGCTCGCGCTGTTGGCGCTGGGCTACGGACTGGAGCGTTTTGTCCAGCGGCACGAGCAGCAGGCTGCCGCAAACGCAACCGCCAATGCCTCCGCCGCGCAGAAGGAGGAAGCCCTGCTTGGCCCACCCGCTGGCGAGGAGGTGCGCATTCTCGCCGGCGCAAGCCGCAGCTTTGTCGATCACGCGGGTAAGCTGTGGGGCGCTGACCGTTGGTTCGACGGCGGCACGGCGGTCAAAAGCTCCACGCAGCAGATCTGGCGCACCCAGGACCCGGATTTTTACCGCACCAGCCGCCAGGGGCAATTCCGTTACTCCATCCCGCTCAAGCCCGGCGTCTATGAGTTGCATCTGCACTTTGCCGAAACCGTTTATGGCCCGGATCTGACCGGAACCGGCGCCGAGGGAATCCGCATCTTCACGGTGCGCGCCAACGGAAAAACCCTGCTCAGCCGCTTTGACATTGCCGCCGACGCAGGCGCCAGCGGCACCGCCGACGTGAAGGTTTTCACCGGCATCTCGCCCGCCCCCGGCGGCCTTTTGCGGCTGGAGTTCGACGGCGACAACGGCAGCCAGGCCGCTCTCTCGGCCATTGAGATTCTCCCCGGCTTCACCGGCCACATCCGGCCAGTGCGCCTTCTCGCGCGGCAAACGCCCTACTACTCAAACGACAGCCGCTGGTGGAGCCCCGACAATTATTTTCTCGGCGGCCAGATTACCGCCTACCCGGCCCCGGTCGCGGGCAGCGACGACCCCGAGCTTTACGAGACCGAGCGCTGGGGAAATTTCTCCTACGCCATCCCCGTCGCGCCGGGCAGGTACACGGTGACGCTTTACTTTGCCGCGCGGCGCGGGGAGGGCAACGCGTCGCTGGCCCCGGCCGTCGCGCCCCGCGTCTTCGACGTTTATTGCAATGGCAATGCGCTGCTGCGCCACTTCGACCTGGCCCGCGAGGCCCGCCCCGGCGACGTGGTGCAGCGCAGGTTCACCGGCATCGAGCCCAACGCGCAGGGCAAGCTGGTGTTGAACTTTGACCCCGTGGAGGGCTACGCCGCCGTCACCGGCATTGAGGTGGCGCAGCAGTAAGGGGGCAGATAGTGACTGAGTCACTTTGGCAATGTGCATCAATAAGCACGTCACCTGAGCCTTGCCAACTGATAGTGTTTGGCGGGTGGCAAGGTCCACGGCGGAGATTCGGCAGCGTTCCCGGGAGTTGTCGCCCGTGTTGCATGAACGGAGCCGGCGGCTGTTTGGTGCTGCCGAGGCGCGTGTTTACGGTCGTGGTGGCGTCAGCGCCGTGGCACGAGCCGCGGGGATGGGCCGTGGCCCTGGTCTCATGAGGGATTTTTCCCAGCTGATGGCGCCCCCGGCTGGTCTTGGAATCGTCATCGAGATATTGGCCACCCGCCCAGTCCTGGAGTGAGGGAACTTGACCGGGCCACCAGCCCGTTCTTGTGCCCCAAGTCACAGGACGTTCACACTCTGCGTGTGATAGCATCCGGGTTTT
>JAJXXN010000174.1 GCA_021781075.1 Acidobacteriota bacterium
AAGTGACGGAGACGGGCAGCTCACTGAAGGCCAACCGGCTGCGGATCATCGACACGGTGATGGAGAGCGAGACGCATTTGATTGCGAGCAAACAGGCGCTGGCCGACGCGGAGAAGAAGCGCAAGATCGGGCAGGTTGCGACCATGCTGCGCGGGGCGATTGACGCGCAATCGCAGGTCGGGCTGATGCTGAACGTGAAAAAGTCGGATTTGCAGGCGGTGCTCAAGGAGCTGCCGGCATTGAACTCGCCGACGATTTCAGAGCTGAGCAACAGCGAGTGGGTCGCGGTGAACACGATCCTGGAAGAGCGCGTGGCGCGGGATGTGATTCCGCGATTGAAGGCGGCGCAGGCGACGGGGATTGTGGAGTACCCGCTGAACAAGGTTGTGCTTTAGGGGGGGACGATGAGGCTGGTGCGAACGAAGGGGCGGGGCGCAAGGGAGGCGGCGCGGTTGATTGCGGCGATGGAGGCGCGCGGTGGCGCGGAGCTTGAAAAAGTTCTGCCCGCGGTGCGGCGCATTGTGGAGAGCGTGCGCCGTGGCGGCGACAAGGCGGTGCTTGCTTTTGCGAAGAAGTTTGACGGCCTTGAAACCGCAAAGATTCCGCGGGTGACAAAGACCGAGATGGCGGCGGCGTGGAATGCGACCGGGGAGCCGATGCGGCTGGCGCTGGAGAAATGCGCGGCGCAGGTTCGCGGCTTTGCCGGGCGGCAAATGCCGAAGGAGTGGGACTTTTCCCCGGTGAAGGGATTGACCGTGGGGCAGAGGGTAGTTGCTCTCGATGCGGTGGGCTGTTATGTGCCAAGCGGTCGTCATCCGCTGCCCTCAACGCTGTTGATGACGGCGGTCCCCGCGCAGGTGGCCGGGGTGCGGCGGATTGTTGTGATGAGTGCGAAGCCCGCGCGGGAGACGCTGGCGGCGGCTCACATGCTGGGGATTACGGAGTTCTACCGGCTGGGCGGCGCGCAGGGAATTGCCGCGCTTGCCTATGGCACCGAGACGATTGCGCGCGTGGACAAAATTGCCGGGCCGGGCAATTTGTATGTGACCGCGGCGAAGCAAGTGGTGGCGCATGATTGCGCGATAGACATGCTGGCCGGGCCGACGGAGATTGTGGTCTCGAGCGATAAAGCTCGCGCGGAGTTGATCGCGGCGGACCTGGTGGCGCAGGCCGAGCATGACCCCGAGGCGTTGGCGGTCTTTATCACGACGCAGGAGATGCTGGCTGAGCGCGTGGTTGCCGAAGCGATGCGGCAGAGCGCGGGGAATGATGTGGCGCGGGAATCGCTAAAAAACAAGGGTGTGGCGATTGTGGCGGCGACGATTGCCGAGGCGCGCGAGTTGACCAACCGCCTGGCCCCCGAGCATTTGACGGTGGATGATGCGGAGGATTTGAAGTGGGTGCGCAATGCGGGCTCTGTATTTGTCGGGCGCTATTCGGCGCAACCGCTCGGCGATTACATCAGTGGGCCGAACCATACCCTGCCAACGGGCGGATTGGCGCGCGTGCGGGGCGGATTGAGCGTGAATGATTTTGTGAAGTTGATCACGGTGCAGGAGTACTCGGCGCGCGGGGTGGAAGCATTGGGGCCACATGCAGTGCGTTTGGCGAAGGCGGAAGGTTTGCCGGGGCACGCGGCGGCGATTGAAATGAGGATGAAGCGATGAGTGAGTTGAGGGTGAGGCCGCGCAGAAGAGTGCAGTCGATCCAGGAGTATCACCCGCCGCTCGGCGGGCGCGGCGGATTGCGGCTGGATTTCAATGAGAACACGGTGGCCAGTTCGCCGCGGGTGCGCGCGGTGCTGGGCGCGATTTCAGCCGAGGCTTTGACGTTGTACCCGGAGCGCGGGCCCGTGGAGGAAATGGTTGCCCAACAGTTGGGCTTGCAGCCGGGACAACTGGCGCTGACGAATGGCGTGGACGAGGCAATTCACGTTTTGTTCAGCGCGTTTTTGGATGAGGGCGATGAGCTGTTGTTGCCGGTGCCGACCTACACAATGTACGAGGTCTATGCGTCGGCGACGGAGGCAAGCGTTGTCCGAGTGCGGTCGGGCGGCGATTTGCAGTTTCCGTGCGAACGGTTGATGGAGGCGATAACGCCACGGACTAAGATCATCGCGATTGCGAACCCGAATTCGCCCACGGGCGCGGTGGTTGCGCGCGAGACCCTGATGGAAATTGCCGCGCGGGCGCCGCAGGCGTTGCTGCTGGTGGACGAGGCGTACTTTCACTTTTATGGCAAGACGGTGATTGACCTGGTGGGGAAGATTCCCAACCTGGTCGTGGCGCGGACGTTTTCAAAGGCGTATGGGCTGGCCGGGTTGCGGATCGGCGCGCTGGCGGCATCGGAGGAAGTTCTGCGCTGGGTGCGGCGCGTGCTTTCTCCCTACAGCGTGAACGCCCTGGCGCTTGCGTGCCTGCCGGCGGCGGTTGAGGATGCGGAGTACGTGGAGAAGTATGTTGCGGAAGTTTGTGCGGCGCGGGCGGAGTTTGAACGGGCGATGGATGGGTTCGGAATCCGGCGCTGGCCGAGCGAGGCAAATTTCATTTTGATTGAGGTGGGCGCACAGCACAGGGAATTTGCCACGGCGATGCACGCGCGCGGAGTGCTGGTGCGCGACCGCTCAAGCGACCCGGGCTGCGATGGATGCGTGCGCATCACGATAGGCACGCGCGAGCAGATGCGGCGGGCGGCAGTGGTGATGCGGGTAGTTCTGGATGAATTGAAGGGAGTGGAGTGATGGCGGCGAAGAAACGAACGGCGAAATTGAAGCGGCACACGACCGAGACGCAGATTGACTTGCGACTGACAATCGAGGGGAACGGAAAATATAAGGTTGCGACCGGGATCCGCTTTTTCGACCACATGCTGGAACTGTTCACACGGCACGGCGGGTTCGACCTGGAGTTGAAGTGCAAGGGTGACCTCGACGTGGACCAGCACCACACGGTGGAGGATGTGGGCATTGCGCTGGGCGAGGCCTTTGACAGGGCGCTCGGCGACAAGCGGGGGATTCTGCGTGCCGGCTATTTTTTGATG
>JAJXXN010000148.1 GCA_021781075.1 Acidobacteriota bacterium
TTCCGTGAGTGTGCCCTGGCCGCGTAGGACCTTGAAGGCGCGCTGGAGTTTGTCGGTGAGGTTTTCAAACATGATCTGTGCGGGTTCCTTGAATCTTTAGTTTATAGGAAGGCGGGGATGGGTGGATGCGGCCCTGCCCGGTGCAGGAATGGCATCGAGGGTGGCCTTGCCCTCGGCCAGTTGCATGAGGAACTCCTGCGCGGAGAAGGGTGGCGCGTTGGGTTGGAGTTTGGCAACGCGTTTGTAGCTTCCGTCTGCCTGCTGGATGCGGGCCTTGACGGTGTCGGCGAGGTAGGCGGGGAGAATTTCCTGATGGATGCGCGCAATGGCGGCCTTGTCGCGGACCGGGAATACGACCTCGCATCGCTCGAAGAGGTTGCGGGGCATCCAGTCGGCCGAGCCGAGGTAAAACTCGACATCGCCACCATTGGCAAAGTGGTAAATGCGGGAGTGCTCAAGGAAGCGGCCGACGATGGAGCGCACGCGGATGCTCTCGGAGAGGCCGGGCACGCCGGGCTTGAGGATGCAAAGCCCGCGGATGATGAGGTCGATTTCAACGCCGGCCTGCGAGGCGGTGTAGAGCGCCTCAATGACGCTCGGCTCGAGGAGTGCGTTCATTTTGGCGACGATGTGCGCGGGGCGGCCGGCGAGCGCGTGCTCGGTTTCGCGGCGGATGAGGCCGAGGAAACTTTCGGCCATGGTGAGCGGCGCGACGAAGAGCGGGCGGTAGTCATCCACCTCAGCGTGTGCGGTGAGGTAGTTGAATACCATGTGGACGCGCTCGGTGATCTGCGGGTCGCAGGTGAGCAATGAGAGGTCGGTGTAAAAGCGCGCGGTGACGGGGTTGTAGTTGCCGGTGCCGAGGTGGCAGTAGCGGCGGGTGACGCCGTCCTCGTCGCGGCGGACGAGCATGGCGAGTTTGCAATGGGTCTTGAGCCCGACGACGCCGTGGAATACCTGAACGCCGGCGTCTTCCATGGCGCGGGCCCACTGGATGTTGGAAGCCTCATCAAAGCGCGCCATCAGCTCAACGACGACGGTGGCCTCCTTGGTGGCCGCGGCCTCAATGAGCGCCTCGAACATGGGCGAGTCATTGCTGGTGCGGTAGAGAGTCTGCTTCATGGTGACAACGCGCGGGTCCACCGCGCCCTGGCGAACGAAATCGACCACGGTGTCGTAGGAATCGTAGGGATGATGAAGCAGGATGTCGCGCTGCCGAATCTCATCGAAGATGCCATTGGAGTTGCGGCTGAGGACGAGGGCCTTGGGGACAAAGGGCTGGAATTTCAGGTCGGCGCGATGGACCTCGTTGTAGATGGCCATGAGGCGCGAAAGGTTCACCGGTCCGTCGCAGTGGAAGACCTGGTCGTCGTCTAGTTCGAAGTTGACGCGGAGACGCTGGACAATTTCGGCATGCGCGCCGGTTTCCATCTCCAGGCGGACGGCGTCGCCCTTGCGGCGGTTGTGCAGTTCGCCGCGGATGGACTCGAGCAGCGAGCGCGATTCCTCCTCTTCAAAGTAGAGGTTGGAGTTGCGTGTGACGCGGAAGGCGGTTTGTGCGATGACCTCGTAGCCGCGGTACATGCCGGCGAGGTTCTGCGCGATGAGGTCCTGGAGCAGCAGATAATCGAATGATTTTTCATCGCCGGGTAGGCGGATGAAACGCGGCAGCGCGCGCGGGACGGTGACGACGCCGAGCACCGTTGGCCCACTGCTGCGGCGCTTGAGACGGAGCAGAAGGGCGAGGCAGAGGGCCTTGTTGAGGACGCGGGGAAAAGGGTGGGCGGGGTCGATGGCGATGGGGGTAAGGAGCGGGTCGACCTCGCGCTGAAAATAATCGCGGGCAAAGGCTTTGGCGTCGTCGTCGAGTTCGTTCCACTCGAGCAGCCGGATGCCGTTTTTACGCAGCGCGGGCTGGAGCTTATTGTTCCAACAGGCGTACTGGCCTTGCACAAAGGCGTGGATGTCGGCGGTAAGGGTGGTGAGCGATTCGTCGGGGCGCAGGCCGTCGTAGCCGGGCTCGCGGTTGCCGTCCTCGATGCGCTGCATGAGGCCGGCCTGGCGGATTTCCACGTACTCATCCAGGTTGGAGCCGGTGATGGCGAGGAACTTCACGCGCTCGAGCAGGGGGTTCTTTTCGTCCTCGGCCTCTTCAAGCACACGCCGGTTGAATTGCATCCAGGAGCTGTCGCGGCCGTTAAAGCGCGGGTCGGGTTTGGCGGCTTTCGTCATACAGGGGAAACCTGCGGGGGGCGTGGCATTGAGCCTTGGGCGGCCACGCTACCCATGAGAAACCTATATTCTACAAGAGCACGCACCGGGCATGCGCCTGTTGCCTGGAAACCGCCTTTTGCCTGATTTTCAGTTGCAAGGGTGGGGAAAAAGATGAAGAGGGGAAGAATTCCGCGGGAAATGCAGCCAGCGGCGGCGCAGTTGCATCCAATGGATGGGTTTTTTCTCGGTTTGCACGGCAGAGATGCGCAAAATCATTTGTAATGGATAGAGATGGCCTCATCACTTAATCATTTGAAAACCGGAATTGCCGCGGTGGCTGTGTTTTTGTCTCTTCCCGCGCACGGCCAATCCACGGCCTTTGCGGGCAGTGTGACGGCTGGCAGCGCGACACCCGAGACGCTGGCGCTGACGCTGGACGATGCAATTCAGCGTGGGCTTAAAAACAACCTTGGCGCAATCCTGACAGAGCAGGAGCGGAAAGCGGTGGGCGGTGAAAAACTTGAAGCGCTGCAACCGCTGTTGCCGAAGATTGACGCCAATGTGGATGAGGCGCTGCTGCAGACGGACCTTGCGGCCGAGGGCTTCCGGCTTCCGGGCTTTCCCAGCGTGATCGGGCCCTATGGTTACACGGACCTGCGCATGAAGCTGAGCTGGTCACTGGTCAACCTATCGTCGCTGCGACATTACATGGCGGCGCGCCACAATTTTGAAGCGGCGGGCTTGACCGCGAAAGACGCGCGGCAAATGGTGATTTTGGCGGTGGGAAACGCGTATTTTCTGGCCGTGGCCGACGCAGCGCGGG
>JAJXXN010000104.1 GCA_021781075.1 Acidobacteriota bacterium
GCTCAAGGAGCCGCTCGACCAGCTCGCGGCGGGGGTCCTCGATTTGGTCGTCCGGGCCGGAGGGCGCGCGCGGCAATAGCATCTTGCTCTTGATGTGGATGAGCAGTGAGGCCGTGTAAATGAACTCGCCAGCGAGGTCCATCTCACTGGCCCTCATGCTTTCTACATAGGTGAGGAACTGCTCGGTGATCTTGGCGATGGGAATGTCATAAATATCAATGTCCTGCTTGCGAATGAGGTCGAGCAGCAGGTCCATTGGGCCTTCGTAAACCTGGCCGACGAGGATGGAAAAGGGCGAGTTTTTGTCATCCCCGGGCTTGATGGTGTGCTTGACGGGTGCAATGGTGGGCACGGGAACTGGAGCAGGCGCGGCCGGCTCTTCAGGCTCAGGCGCAGACGGGGCGGCGCGTTCGGCGGGATTTTCGCCAGCTTTGGCGGATTGCGTCACAGCCTCGGGCGCAGCTGTTGTGCCAGCGTTTTGTGCTTCCACCGTTGTCTCGATTTGTTCCCTGGTCTCTTCCACCGGCTCGCTCTCGTTTAATTCGACGGTTTCCACGTTGATTGGTTCATCCTGTTGCATGGCCACCTGAACTTCAGTGTTTTCCAATTCATTATTTTGAGGCCCGTTTGCCGTCTGTTCCAGTTTGATGGCTTCCGGTTGCGCTATTGTTTCATGCTTCTCGTCGAGAACTGAATCCAGTTGAATCACCTTGCCGGGCTCGGGTTCCGCTTCCTCCATCAGTTCCGTCTCCGGTACTGGCTCAAGCTCTGGCTCAGTTACTTGCTCCTTCTCTGACTCAACCTCGGCTTCAGTCTCTGCCTCAGTGCCCTGCCCTGCCGAGGTTTTGTCTACGAGCTCCGGCTCAATGGCAGCAACCCTCGCGGGTTCTGCCTCCGGCCCAAGAGAGTAATCTGCTTCAATTTCTTCCACTGTTGCGGCAATCTCTTCCACCAGCTCGGGTGCTACTGACGGCGAGGTCGCTTGCGGCTCAAGCTCGGTTTCTTTGCCCTCTTGTGCCGCTTGTGGGGCCGCTTCCAATTTTTGCACAACAGCGGCTGTGGAAGGCCCGTCATGTACTGGCTGCGGCTCAGACACGCTCTCCGCACTTTTTGCCGCGTCAATAGCGACGGCTGACGGTTGCTCAGTGGCAAAAGGCTCCTCAACCGGCAACGAAACCTGCTCTTCTGCATCCATCGCGGGATGCGCTTCTTCCGGCAGAACAACCGCAACCGGCGCGGGCTCATGAATTGGTTCTGGTTCGGGCGCTGCAACAATCACTGGCTCTTGTGCGGGCTCGAGTGCAGGCGGTGCGACAAATTCCGGTTCAGGGACGGGCGCAGGTGGTGCGGCGGCGATTGCCACTGGCGCGGGTTCGGCAGCGGGCACGGGGCCGGTTTGGGGCGCGGATTTCTCCGAACGCTGAAAAACTGAGCGAATAAAGAGGATTGCGCGTTGCCACCAGGGGAGCGATTTCTCAGCCAATTCTTTTGCGCCCCCTTTCGTGCGGGTGGTGGGTTGAAGCGAAACAGCAGTTGCCGTGGAAAAATGCTATTTGAGGAATGTGAGATTCATGGACTCACGAACCTCGCCCATGGTTTGCTCGGCGCGTTTTGTGGCCTTCGCGGTTCCGGCGATGAGAATTTCCTTTGCCTGGTCAATTGTGAAGCTTGCGCGGCGCTCCTGCAGCGGAGTGAGGATTTGGATGAGCGCATCCGCGGCCCAGCCTTTGCACTGGATGCAGCCAATGCCGGCAGTGCGGCAGCCTTCGCGCACCTCGGCAACTTTTTCAGATGAAGAGAAGACCTTGTGCAGATCGCCAACCGGGCACTTGTCGATGTCGCCGGGATCGGTGCGGCGGATACGCGCCGGGTCGGTGACCATGGTCTTCAGCTTCGCGCGAACCGTCGCTTCGCTGTCATTGAGTTCAATGGTATTGCCATAGCTCTTGGACATTTTGCGCCCGTCGGTTCCGGGCAGCTTGGGCGACGGAGTCAACAGCGATTGCGGCTCGGGGAAGACCTCGCGCTCACCAAGCTTGTAAAACTGGTTGAAGCGCCGCGCCACCTCGCGCGTCAGCTCGACGTGCGCAACCTGGTCCTGGCCGACGGGAACAAACTGCGGCGTGTAGAGCAGAATATCGGCGGCTTGCAGAAGCGGGTAGCCGAGGAAGCCGTAAGTGGAAAGGTCCTTGCCGGAGAGGTTCTCCTGCTGCTCCTTGTAGGTGGGCACGCGCTCAAGCCAGCCGAGTGGCGTGATCATCGAGAAGAGCAAAAAAAGTTCGGCGTGCTCGGGCGTCTTGCTTTGCAAAAACAGGACGCTTTGCTCCGGGTCGAGGCCGGCGCCGAGATAATCGAGAATGGCCTCGGCAATGTTGTCCGGAATCCTGGACGTATCAGCGTAATCGCTGGTCAGCGCGTGCCAATCAGCGATGAAGAAGTAGCACTCATAGTTTTGCTGGAGCTTGACCCAGTTGGCGAGCGCGCCCATGTAGTTGCCAAGGTGGAGCTTGCCGGTGGGGCGCATGCCGCTCAGGACGCGCGGACGAATCGATTGGGAATTATGTTCAGGCATGGATACTCTACCATTGATTTTATCGGCTTTTATGCCGGCCTGCCTGTTGAGAAATGGGCTTTAGAGCTGGAGCCCGAGTCCGACCATGGCCCACACCGGCCCCATCAACACGCCGATGAAGTAACCGCCGAAGAGGATCATCACCGCCAGGCTGACCAATGGCGGAATGCCGTCATAGACGCGGAGGGCGTTATAAGGCAGCATGTTGCGGACGAAATGGTGGCCGTCAAGCGGCGCCACCGGCAGCAGGTTGAAAAAACACAGGATCAAATTGATGTAAATGCTCAACGTGAGCAGGACCATGATGGGCTTTAGAATTGGGCCCTGCACGTCATAAAGGCCCAGGTAATCACCTATTGCCACGTCCTTTGCGCCGGGGACAAGGTGCGTGATGACGAGCAACAGCAGAAACGAGATTGTGGCCAGCATCAAATTCGAAAGCGGCCCGGCGGCGGTGGTCAGGTTGTCGTCGCGCACAATATTTTTGAAATTGCGCGTGTTGACGGGGACCGGCCGTGCCCAGCCGATGAGAAAGCCGCCCAAAAAACCGAGGCCGATGAATTTTCCGAAGAGCGCAAGGCCGGGGATCAGCAGCGTGCCGATGGGATCGATGTGATAGGCGGGGTTGAGCGTGATGCGCCCCTGCAGGCGCGCCGTCTGGTCGCCGAGGCGCGAGGCCATCCACGCGTGCGCGCTCTCATGCACGCAGAGCGAAAAAATCAGGATGGCAAACTCAAAGATGCGAATGACGATTTCCAGCGGCACAATCCACTCCATCACTTAAAAATCAGGGTACCATGCAGGGGTTGAGGCGCCATTGTCGTACCACGGGCATGATTCAGGAACAATTAGCCCCCAACGGACGGGCTGACAAGTTAAAGTGAATCATTCGCCGGGCACACTGCAACCAACCTTACCCAGGAGGCAATCATGCGAAGGCTTGCCCTGTTTCTCTTAATCATGCAGTTTGCGCCTATCTGCGTGGCGCAGCAGGACCGATCAATAGAGGCTGATCAACTGTTCATGGCCGGCAGGCGGCTTGATGCGCTGCCGCTTTATGAGCAGTTGGCGAAAGAGAACCCGAACGAAATGCTCTATGCCGAGCGGCTGGCTGATTGTTACTCCGCCAAGGCATTGCAATATGACGAAAAGACGGACAAGGAGATGATTGTCCATTACAGGACGCTGGCCCGGGATTCGGCTAAAAATGCCGTGGCGCTGGGCGACAAAACCATTTATATCCATTCGATCGCCGGAAGCGACCCGAACAACACTGCGCCGCTTAACCCGGAGAGCATTGCCAGCGGCTTGTTGAACGAGGGCGAAAAGGCTTATACGGCAGGCGACTTTCAGACAGCCTTTCAAGAATATACGGCCGCAGCAGAGCTTGACCCAAAGCTCTATTTGGCCTCGCTTTATGCCGGTGACACCGCATTCACCCAGCGGGATTTGGCCACCGCGTCCAAGTGGTTTGCCCGCGCCATCTCCATCGACCCGGACCGCGAGACCGCGTACCGCTATTGGGGCGACGCGATAACGAAATACGGCAATGACCCGATGGGCGCGCGGGAAAAATACATCCAGGCAATCATCGCCGAGCCCTACAACAGCCTGGCCTGGCAGGGGGTGAAACAGTGGGCGGCGATTGAGAACGCGATCGTGCAGGCGCCGCGGATAGATCGTCCAACCGGAGCAATTGAGAATGCGGATGACCCCAAAAATATCAAGGTGATTATGGATCCGGATTTTACAAACGAGCAGAAGCAGCCCGGTTCATCGGCGTGGGTGGAATATATGCTGACCCGCGCACACTTTCAAACAGAAGAATTCAAAAAGGAATTTCCCAATGAGAAGGAGTACCGCCATACGTTGGCGGAGGAGCACGAGGCGTTAAGCGCAGTGGCCGAAGCAGTGAAGGCAAAACACATCAACCAGCAAAACCTGGACGAGAGCCTGCGTAACCTGCTGATGCTCTTTGACGCGGGCATGCTCGATTGCTGGATCCTGATCAGCAACGCCGACGAGGGCATCTCGCACGACTACCCGGCCTACCGCAAGGATCACCGTCAGTTGCTGCATGTATATCTGGACAAGTACGTGGTGAGGCCGGGAACCACACCCGGAAAATAAAACCATCCGCATTACCGCTCGGGAAAGCTGCCCACCACCTCGCCCTCGCCGATTGAAGAGCCGCCGAGCACGATTGCGTGGCTTGCAATTCTGGCACGGGCGCCAATATTTGTCGGGGCCAGGGTCACATCGCAGAAGTTGCGCGCGGCATGGGAGTGTGAGTAGACACGGGCAAAACTGCCGATGACCGCTCCGCTCCCGATGCGGATGCCGCCGCGGTCGTTGAGCAAAACACGCTGGCGAATGGTTGCCCCATCCTCAATGTGCAGGTTATAACCGTACGTGAGATCGACGCCATGAAAGATGCGCACGCCCGCACCGATGGAGCCGAAGATATGCCGCCCGAGCATGGCGCGAAAACGCAGGCCCAGCCAGTGGTTCAAGCCAATGGGGGAGCGGTCGTACATTTGCCAGAACCAGAGCAGAGGCTTGCGTGGCGCAAAGAGGCCTGTGTCGAGATCGGGAAAATGCTCAGCCTCCAGCGTAATATTCGTCGGGTCGAGGGAGAGTGCAACCACATTGCCGGGTAGTTCGCTGGTTAAAGCAAGGTTCAGCTTGCCGCCGTGCGGGCGGCCCAGATAAAGCTGAAATAGCTGGTCGCGGACAATCTCCGCGCGGCGCTCAGGCACATGGTGGCGGGTAAACTCATCGTCAAGGAACTGGACCCAACGGCGATAGACCTCTTCGGCCTCGGGCGCGGGTTGCGGAACTGGGTGCGGGTTCATCACAATTAGGACAATACAACGGAGGGGCGGGTTGCGGCGAGTGGCACCGTTGAACCCAGCAACGATTCAGGGGTGCGAAGCCGGGAATTGCGTCATGCCCGCACCAACTCAAATATCACTTTTCATGCAATAAACTGCGGCGTATACTCCCATCAGATTCGGTTGTATTTTGAATAGGAGTGTCACCATGAAACGCTTGTTTCATCTTATCCTCGTCACTGGCCTGGCGTGGCCGATGATGATGGCCGCTCAAACCACGCAGTGGACGCGCTACCAACCCGCCGGCCAGGATTTCTCCATCCTCTTCCCCGGGACGCCCACGGTAGACCCGCCCTCCACGGAAAACGACTCCAAGGGCGCTCTGCAGTCCACTAGCTACCTTTACCGCATCAATGGCAATGGCTACTTTTACGGCGCTGTGCTGACCGTATACACCTTCACCCCATCCAGCATTGACGGCGAGTTGGCGGCCAATCAGAACAACTTCATCAAGGCGCTCAGCGGGGCGGTTTTGAACAGCAGCACACGCGGAAATTTCGTCAACGGCAGTGAAACGCTGCCTGACCTGACTTTCACTTTTGATGTTCCGCAGACAAACCAGTACGGCAAGTCAATTGTGATCCTCAAGGGCAACCGCGTGTATATGTGGGTGGCGATGATTGCAAAGAACACCATGGATGCGTCATTGATTGACACATTTGTGAATTCGTTTCAATTTGTCAAATAACCGGCCTACAAAGGCGCGCAGCACTGCCTTTGCATTGGATATTCACGCGCCTTGAGCGTGCCCATGAAGACAAAAATTTTGATGTCAACACTCATCGACGTTGCAATCGGGCTGTCATGCACCCTGGCCACCGCGCTTGCCATCCATCTGTTTCATCTTGATTCCTCGTGGGCGCTGTTCCTGCTCACTTTGCTGCTGATGCTGGCCTCCGTGCTGCGCGGCGCCTTCTCCGGCATTCCGCCACTGATGCGTGAAACGGCGTTGGCGCTGGCACCGGCTGCGGTGCTGGCGGCGGAATTCCTCTCCAGCGCGCAATCCCTGCTTTCACAGTTGTTTTTCATCCTGCTGGTGGCAATCTTCACCGCATCGCTGCTGGGCGGCTCTTGCGGGCTCTATTTCAAGCAACGCAAATATGCTCAGGCCTCGGCGTGGCTCGTGCTTGTACTGCTCTATCTGGCCTTTTTCAGTTTCAAATTGCTGCCGGGCGCGGTTCAAACCGCAAAGCAAAAACAAATGGACCAACCCGCCCCCGCCTTTGCCGTCACCACGCTGGATGGCGCGGCATTCAACAACACGTCACTCCTTGGCAAGGTTGTCATCATCGATTTCTGGGGCACGTGGTGCCCGCCATGCGTGCATGAGCTGCCGGAGCTGAACGAGATCTACCTGAAATACAAGGACGACCCGAGGGTGCAGTTCCTCGCCATTGAAGCACCGGACGAAGGCGAGAGCGCCGACTCGGTGCGGCGGTACCTGCACGAGCACAACATCACGCTACCGGGCGTCTTTGACACGGGCAATGCGCAAACGGCATTCCACATCAGTTTTTTCCCCACGCTCATCATCCTTGACCCGCGCGGCCACATCCGCACAATCGATTCCGGATTGAGCACCGAGCATGCCCTGCGGGAGCTCATTAACAGCCGCATCAGCACACTGATTTCAGTTGAAAAGCCACAGCTTCAGGAGAAAACCCCGTGAGAAAAATTGCCGCCGCGATCCTGTTTTTTGCTTTTTCCGCTTGCTTCCTTGCTGCGCAGCAATCCGCCGATGAAAGCGCGATCCGCAAGGTGATGGACGAGCAGGCCGCGGCATGGAACCGCGGCGACCTGGCTGGCTTCATGGCCGGCTATGAGAATTCGCCGTTGACAACCTTTGTAGGCAACACGAACACCTACGGGTATCAGACCATCCTTGACCATTACAAAAAGTCCTTTGCGACGAAAGAGGAGATGGGCGCGCTCAGCTTCAGCCAGATTGAAGTGCGACTGTTGCCGGCATCCAATGGCGCGGTGGAATACGCGGTGCTGTACGGGCATTTTCATCTGGCCCGCACGGCGCACGGGCTTTACAAGCAGGACGACGGCTACTTCTCGCTGGTTTGGCACAAGACAAAAGACGGTTGGAAGATCATTGTTGACCACACGAGCTGAGCAGCCGCGATCCAATCACTTCTTTCTCTCCCACGGCGCGGGGATGCGGGCCCACTGCATCCCCGCGGCCTGGGCAGCCTGGATGCCAAGGTCAGTATCTTCAAAGACCAGGCAGCGCTCAGGGGCAACACCAAGAAGCGCGGCGGCCCTCAAAAAACATTCCGGGTCGGGCTTTCCGTGCGCATAATCCTCCGCGCACACGCGGACCGGGAATTTGTCGCTCAGGCCGAGATGCCCAAGTGATTTTTCAACGCTATCGCGGGAGCTGCCCGAGACCACGGCAAATGGAATGCGGCCGTGCATTGCGTGGATAATCTCAACCACCTCGTGCACCGGTTCCAGCTCGTGCAGGATTGCATAGTAATGCTCCTCTTTGCGCCCGGCAACCAGCGAAGCATCCATCGCCAGGCCATGCTGCCCGTTGAGCAACTCAACAATCCTGATTGGAGGGACACCGCCGAGCGCGTAGAACTGGTCCTCGGGAAATGGGCAGCCTTCGGCGGCAAGCACATGGGTCCAGGCCTTGAAGTGCAGCGGCATGGAGTCAACAATGGTGCCATCGCAATCAAACAGGTAGGCGGAGAAATCGCCATCGGGAATTTGCAGTTTCATTTTTTCCGGGAACTCTTTCTGCAGGGTGATGAATTCATTCTATCGCGAATAAAAAATCGCCGCCGTTGGTTGAACGGCGGCGGCACAAGGCTTGCACATTGAAGCTCAGGCCATGGCTTCACGGCCCATGGGCGTGAAACTCAGCTCATTCGAGTTGCGCACAGCATCAATGCGGACGTGGGCGCCGTGCAGCACTACGCCGTTGAGCATCTTGATGGCAAGCGGGTCCTGCACCATCCGTTGCAGGGCGCGCTTCAACGGCCTGGCGCCGTAGGCAATGTCCGAACCCGAGGCCAGGATCAATTGCCGCGCCGGCTCCGTCAATTCAAGCGAGATTTGACGGTCCTCCAGCAGTTTACGCAAGTCGTCAAGGCGCAATTCAAGAATCGCATTCAATTGCGCATTGCCCAGCGGGCGGAAGATCACCGTGTCATCGACGCGGTTCAAAAATTCCGGCCGGAAATATTCGCGCAAAGCACGCATCACTTGCTCCCGTGCCGCGTCAAAGTCATGCTCCGTCTTGAGCGACTCGGCATTGAGGAACGCGGCCCCCAGGTTGGAGGTCATGATCAAGACGGTGTTTTTAAAATCCACCGTGCGGCCCTTTGCATCAGTCAACCGGCCATCATCCATCACCTGCAAGAGCACATTGAAAACATCGGGATGCGCCTTCTCTATCTCGTCAAAGAGAATTACCGCATAGGGGCGCCGGCGAACCGCCTCGGTCAACTGGCCGCCCTCATCGTAGCCGACATACCCCGGAGGCGCGCCGATGAGACGCGCCACGGCATGCTTCTCCATGTACTCGCTCATGTCGATGCGGACCATGGCGTGCTCGTCGTCGAATAAAAACTCGGCGAGCGCACGCCCGGTTTCAGTTTTGCCAACTCCGGTCGGTCCCAGGAAAAGAAAACTACCGATGGGGCGGCGTGGGTCGCTCAAGCCCGCGCGCGAACGGCGAATCGCATTGGCGACAACGTTCAGAGCCGCATCCTGGCCAACCACGCGCTCTGCGAGCCGCTTTTCCATCTCGACCAGCTTCTTCACCTCACCCTCCAACATGCGCGCGACGGGAATGCCGGTCCACTTGCTGACTATCTTCGCAATGTCCTCCTCATCAACCTCTTCCTTGAGCAGGCGGTTGGCGGTTTCTCCACCGTCCTGCTTCGCGTTCAACTTCTTCAGCTCCGCTTCCAGCTTCGGCAGCTCGCCATATTGGATTTGCGCGGCGCGGTCAAGTTGCCCTTTGCGCGTCTGCTCCTCGGCCTCGAAGCGGAGCGACTCAATTTTTTTCTTGGCCTCGCTGATACGCGTGATGGCGCTGCGTTCCTCGGTCCAACGGGCGCGCAGGGCAGTCGTCTTCTCGCGCAACTGGGCAAGCTCGTGGTCAATCTCCGCGAGGCGGCCTTTGCTGTTGGCGTCGGTCTCGCGCTTGAGGGCGGCCCGTTCGATTTCAAGCGAGGTGGCCTCGCGCTCCAATTGGTCTATCTCGGTGGGAACAGAGCCTATTTGAATGGCCAGGGATGCAGCCGCCTCGTCGACCAGGTCGATTGCCTTGTCGGGCAAAAAACGGTCGCTGATGTAGCGGTGCGAGAGCGTGGCCGCGGCAACAATGGCCGCGTCCTTGATGCGCACGTTGTGGTGCGCCTCGTAACGCTCCTTCAAGCCGCGCAATATCGCTATCGTGTCTTCGACGTTTGGTTCGCCGACGAAAACAATCTGAAAACGCCGCTCCAGCGCCGCATCCTTCTCGATGTACTTGCGGTACTCATTGAGCGTGGTTGCGCCAATGGCCCGCAGTTCGCCACGCGCCAGCGCCGGTTTGAGCATGTTGCTGGCGTCGATGGCGCCCTCGGCCGCACCGGCGCCGACAAGCGTGTGCAGCTCGTCGATGAAAAGAATGACCTGCCCGTTCGACTCATCGATTTCTTTCAAGACGGCCTTCAGGCGGTCCTCAAACTCGCCGCGGTATTTTGCGCCGGCGAGCATGGAGCCGAGATCCAGCGAGATGACGCGCTTGTCGCGCAGAATCTCGGGCACATCGCCCGAAATAATGCGGCGGGCAAGCCCCTCGACAATGGCTGTTTTTCCAACGCCGGGCTCGCCGATCAAGACGGGGTTGTTTTTTGTGCGGCGCGAGAGCACCTGGATCACGCGTCGAATCTCCTCATCCCGGCCAATCACCGGGTCAAGCTTGCCGCGCCGCGCCAGTTCCGTCAGGTCCTTTGCATATTTCTCCAGCGCCTGGAACTTGGCCTCCGGATTTTGGTCGGTTACACGCTGCGAGCCGCGAACGGCGGTCAGCGCCTTGAGGACAGCATCGTGCGTGGCGCCGGCGGCCACCAGCGCCTCGCGCGCCGGGTCATTCTTCTGCTGGATGATGCCCAGAAGAAGATGCTCGGTGGAGATGAACTCATCCTTGAAATTGGCCGCTTCCTTCGCCGCCTGCTCAAAGGCCTTGTTCAATGCGGCACTGATGCCGGGTTGCACAGTAGCGCCGGCAACCCGCGGGAGCTTCTCTTCCAACGCATGCAGCTCGTGGGTCAGCCGCTCCACCGGCACACCGACCTTGCTGAGAACCGGCGGAATGATTCCCTCGTGGTCCTCAAGCAGCGCAAGCATAAGGTGCACAGGCGCAAGCTCGGGGTTGCCCAGCTCGGCAGCCCGCGCCTGAGCCTGCTGCACAGACTGCTGCGACTTGACGGTAAATTTTTCCCAGCGGATGGCCATGGTTTTCTCCAGTGTTCAGGTCACAGAAATCAGGGATCGAGGCGGATTTCAGAACACAACGCCGACCCCTGATTTCCGGCTCCTGTCAAAGCGGCGCTCAGGCTGCTTTGACTTTTATCTGCTTTGGCTGCGCCTCCGCCTTCTTCTGCAACTCAATGCGCAACACACCGGCGTTGTACTTTGCATCAACATTCTCCGTGTCCACGGTCGTGGGTAATGAGAAGGAACGGAAAAAGCTGCCGTACCGGCGCTCGATGCGATGGAAGTTCTCCTCCTTCTCCTCGCTCTCGAACTTGCGCTCACCGCGGACAGTGAGCGACTGGTTCTCCACGCGCACGTCCAGGTCCTTCTCCTCGATCCCTGGGACTTCAAGCTTGAGTACGACCTTCTTTTCGTCCTCATAAATATCGACCGGGGGCACGAAGCCAGCAGTAGAAACCAGCTCTCCGTCGCCATTCAAATCCCGCAACAGCGAGCTCACGCGGTTCTGCAACGAAAGCGCCTCTCGAAATGGATCCCAACGAGTGATTGCCATAAATTTGTCCTCCAGATGATGTGAATTGGTGTGGGCACAAGACCCATCACCTGATCTGATGAAAATATAGCACAAATGATTCATAAAATGTGAGCGTATCACGCTAAGATATAAATATTTTGTATTCTGTTGAAATATAAAAACTTATTACAGAATACCCCTACTCCGCGGTAGCTTACCTACCGCCTCGGCAGATCCTTTTCACCGCCCAGAACGGCAATCCTGGCTCATTTGGAGTAAAGTGCTGGTGGCTCAATTTTGTCTATCTGGATGGCTTGCAAATTCAGCAAGAGCATGAGGGGGAGGATTGATGGCTGAGCTACGCGCGGACTTCGCCATCATCGGCGGCGGCATTGTGGGCCTGGCCGTTGCGCTGGAGCTCACGCGCAAGCACCCCCGTTTGCACACCATGTTCCTTGAAAAGGAGCCCGCCGTGGCGCTGCACCAGACCAGCCACAACAGCGGCGTCATCCACTCCGGCCTTTATTACAAGCCCGGCTCCCTCAAGGCCCGCCTCTGTGTCGAGGGTGCGGCGCGGATGATTGAATTTTGCCGCGAGCACGGGATTCCGCACGCGGTTTGCGGCAAGGTGATTGTGGCAACCTGCGAGGCCGAGTTTACCGCGCTCGATGAACTGATGAGCCGCGGCCGCGCCAATGGTGTGCGTGACTTGCGTTTGTGAAGGAAAGACAGTGACTTTTGTTTCTGATGCTACAGGTATCATGTTTTGCATGTTTTGCAAGTTTGGCACAAGAGGGTCCAAAAACACCACGTCCTTCAA
>JAJXXN010000196.1 GCA_021781075.1 Acidobacteriota bacterium
CGCTTCCCCGTCTGTTGGCTGGGTATTCTTGCCTTCAATTACAATTCTCCCGGAGCGTCAAAGACCATGACCACCCCTACCCCGCACCGCCAACCCCACCCCGCCGACCAGCCCAACACGCACGAGCTCATCCGCGGCCGCACCCGCCTCGGCGACTTCGACCTCACCATCCTCACCGACGGCCCCTACCTCCTCGACGGCGGCGCCATGTTCGGCGTCGTCCCCAAGCCGCTCTGGCAGCGCCGCGTGACGCCCGACGCCGAAAACCGCATCCTCCTCGGCACCAACACCGTGCTGCTGCGCGATGGCAAGCGCACCATCGTCATCGAGACCGGCATCGGCAACAAATTCGACGAGAAAATGCGCGCCATCTACTCCGCGCAGCAATGCCTGCCCGCCAGCTTTGCCGCCGCCGGCGTCAGCCCCGATACAGTGGACATCGTCATCAACTCCCACCTGCACTTCGACCACTGCGGTTGGAACACCACCAAAACTCCCGATGGCCGCATCGTGCCCACCTTCCCCAACGCGCGCTACTTCGCGCACCAGGGCGAAGTTGAGAGTGGGCGGCTGCAGCGGGAGCGCGACGCCGTCAGCTACCTCGCCCCCAATTACGAGCCGCTCATCGACTCCGGCCAGATGACGCTCCTTGACACCCGCCCCGGCGCAACAGAGGAAATCGCGCCCGGCATCAGCGTCGAGCTCTTCCCCGGGCACACCGCGCAGATGATGGCCATCCACATCGACTCCGGCGGCGATCACGCCGTCTACATCTCCGACCTCATCCCCACCAGCGCCCACCTTGACGTCACCTGGTGCATGGGCTACGACCTCGACCCGCTCTCCGTCATCGAAGAACGCAAGCGCTTTTACAAACGCGCCATCCCCGAAAACTGGCTCGTCCTCTTCACCCACGACCACCACGTGCCATTCGGCCGCGTCACGCTCAACGAAAAAGGCAAGCCGGTGATGAAGGCGGGGTTATAAATTCTGTTGCGCGGATTTTTTTGCTTTGCGCAGGACAAGACGCACGTCTGCTTCAGACGGTTTCTTCTTCAAAGAATTGTCAGTTTTGCCCGTGCGAACGAGGCTTACAGGCTGTGCTTGCGGAAGATGTCGTCCTTATCGCACTTGGGGCAGTTGACGCACTCCAGGCAGCAAACGACCAGCACAGCCACGCCGATCGTCGCCAGCACTGCCAGCAGATTGCCGTGAATGTAGATCCAGTTCATCATGCCTTGCATCGGTAGACCTCTCCTCGGAGCGAGGCGCGTTCGACCCGCTCCAACCAGTAAGACACCCGGGGATGCAAAAAGTTTAGCATCCAGATGACATCATCGTAATATTTTTCACTTGCCAATAGGCGAATATAGGGCGAATATATAACTAATGGTCTCCCTGCCCAAACCTGTGCTCGTCACCTCTCCCACGGCGGGGAGCGTGGCCAGCCATCTGCGCTCGCCTGACCCCAACGACCCGCGCAATTTGTCTACCTGTGGCGGGCCGCTGTTGAACTGGCTGTTTGTCGATCTTAACTCCTACTTTGCCAGCGTGGAACAGCAGACGCGCCCCGAGCTGCGCGCAAAGCCCGTGGGTGTGCTGCCGATGATGGCGGAGACGACGTGCTGCATCGCGGCGAGCTACGAGGCCAAGGCATTCGGCGTGAAGACGGGGACGAGCGTGGCTGACGCGCGGCGGCTTTGCCCGGAGATCCGCTTTGTGGAGGCGCGGCACGAGGTTTACGTTGAGTTCCACCACAAGATTGTGGCAGCGGTGGAGCATTGTCTGCCGGTGACCGGAGTGTATTCGATAGACGAGATGGGTTGCCGGTTGATTGGGCGGGAGCGTTCTTTGATGGCGGCGATGGAGCTGGGGCGGCAGATCAAGCGGCGGATCCAGAGCGAGGTGGGGGACACGCTGCGCTGCTCTGTGGGGCTGGCGACGAACCGCTACCTGGCGAAGATAGCGACCGACATGGAGAAGCCCGACGGGCTGATTGCGCTGACCCCGGATATTTTGCGTGGGGCGTTGCTGCGACTGGAGTTGCGCGACCTTCCAGGGATTGGGCCGCGCATGGAAAAACGGCTCAATGAGGCCGGCATCCGCACCATGGAGCACCTGCTGGAGCTCTCGGCCGAGCAATGCGGCCACGCCTGGGGTTCGGTGTGGGGCGAGCGGCTGTGGCACTGGCTGCGCGGCGAAGACTTCGATATGGGCGGAATCGAGCACCCGAAGTCCGTGGGCCACCAGCATGTGCTGGCGCCGGAGATGCGGACGCCCGAGCGGGCGTGGTCGGTGGCGCTGAAACTTCTGCACAAGGCTGCAATCCGGCTGCGGTCGGGGGAGTTGTGGGCGTCGAGGATTTCCATGGCGGCGGGGTTCATGCCGGCGATGGCAACGGAGCCGGATACGCGGCCCGAGGGCGCGGGCGGTGATGCGGTGGTGAAGAATGGCGGGGGGTTTCGCTGGGGCCCGCCGCCCAATTTGTACAACACGCCGGGGCGGCACAGTTGGTCGGCGGAGATGCGGCTCTCGGAGTGCCAGGACAACGACTCGCTGGTGCGGGCGCTGCGGCGGCTGTGGGATTCGCGTCCGCATGGGATGGCGTACGAGAAGCCTTATTTCATCAGCGTGCAGTTGGCCGAGCTTGTGCCGGAGCCGCTGCACACGCTGAATCTGTTCAGCGAGCTGGACGGCGAGGTGCGGCGGCGGCGGCTCTCAGCGGCGATGGATGAGTTGAATGGGCGCTATGGGCTGGCGACGGTGGCGCCGGCGGCGATGCTGACAGCGGTGCAAAAAGAAGCGGCGCCGACACGGATTGCGTTCTCGAGTGTGCCGGATTTGTTTTAGGAGTCAGAAATCGGTGGTCAAGGGCGCGCCGCCACCGTGCTTCACAGTTTCACAGTGTGCCGGGGGGGGAGGGGGTATTATTTTTGGCAGGGCTTAGCAAGTAGGGAATAGCCAGTAGGGACTCTGCGGGAGCGAGCAACGAGCAGCGAAGAGTCCGCGGGC
>JAJXXN010000330.1 GCA_021781075.1 Acidobacteriota bacterium
CAAGGACAACACCAGCCACCCATAAAAGCCGCCTATGCTCGTGATCCATCTTGTCCTTGAAAGTCATTGTCCGCCAAAGATAGGACTATTTTACGCTGGCCGCCAAACAGTTTCGGGACTGAAATTGCCTCTGCCTCTGCGCGAGTGGCTGCAAGGTTCGTATAGTAAAGGCATGGGATTTCCTTGTCTTCGTTTCCGATTCGTTGCCTTGCTCGCGCTGCTTGTCGCCGCTCAAAGTTCAACCGGTGCCATTTTTGCCCAAGACCCGCGCATTGGCTCATGGACACTCGTCTCAGCAGAATCAACTTTGGACCCCGCCAACAAGCTGTCCATCACACCAGTTCATGAGGGGGTGCGTGTAGTCATGTCCGGGGAATCCCATATTGATTTTCTTGTCAAAAAGGATGGGCACGAATCGGCCGTCGCCGGCAATCCGGCATTCAACCAGGTTGAACTGCGCCGGATCGACAAGAGGCAATCCGAAGTCACGGAGAAGAAGGATGGCGCTGTTGTATCGACACTGCGCGTAAAGATTTCAGCCGATGGGGACGAACTGAGGGTGACGACGACGCGGAGAGGCCATGCCGACATGCCCACAGTTTGGACACGCAGTGGCGGCGCAAAGGTCTCCGGCGACCCGATGGCCGGCGAATGGAGGGAAGACCGCGGCAAGACACGCATGGCGCAAGGCTTGCGGGTCAAGTTTGAGGCGGCTGGAAACAATGGCGTTCATTTTGAGGGGGAGTTCAGCTACACTGCCCGCTTCGACGGCAGGCAGTATGATCTGGTGAACTCGCGAAATGATACGGTAACGCTGCAACTTGTGGATGCCCGCACGGTGGATGCGTTTTACCAGCGGGATAACCGGCAAACGGAAAAAGAACGGTGGGTGGTAAGCGCCGACCATCAAATGATGACGCTCACCTCCATCGGGACTTTTGAAACCGGCCAGCACATGGCCGAGAAATTGGTTTTCAAACGGCAGTAACCGGTGATGCATCCGACAACACGGTCGTGTCGGCTTGCGATGACGCTGAGTTGGCCTCACGCGCCACAACCGAGATAATCCCCTTCCGATTCATAAATTTCAGAATGCCGTTCACCACATCCTCGAGCGGTGGATCCGGCATGCCCCATTGAGAGGCATCGCGCGCCGCTTGATAGCCTGAGTTATCGTAGCGCTTGAACTCCATTGCGGAAATGTTATCCACGGAACCAACAAGAAAATCAAGCAACGGGAACAACAGGTCTTCTTTCCGGCATCTGCGAATCAGCTCGGGGACGAATTCCTTGATGCTGAAGATTTCAAATTGCCGCCCAGTCGCCTTGGTGATGAGATTGGTTATATCCATCATGTTGGCGTAGTCGTCGCGCACCACATTGAACGTCTTGTTCTCAGTGCCGGGAGTCGTGGAGATGGCAACGATATTGTTGGCGACAATATCCGCAGGCACAAAACTGACCTGGTTCAGCGCATCGACCCCGATGCCGTGATTGACCATGAAGGCCACCAGGCGAACAGCGATATCGAAGTTGTTGCCGCCTCCCGTGATGGATGGGCTCACCAGCGCGGGCCGGAAGATGCGCACGGAGAGCCCCTTGCCGCGCGCGTCTTCAACCACCTTTTCCGCCACCCATTTTGATTGGCTGTAACCGAAATCGAGCAGCTCCATCTTCTGATTTCCATCGGTCTCCAGCAATACGCTCTTGACCGCCCAGCCAAAAATGAAGGTCGTTGAAACGTAATTGAAATCCTTGGGGCGCCCTTCAAAGGCCAATTTCAAGACCTCATTCGTCCCCAGCACATTTGCGTCACGCATGCGGTCATAGTTGAAGAGGTAGTTCACCGTTGCCGCGTTGTGGTAAACCGTGTCCATTTGATTGGCGAGCGCATCCCATTCATCCTGGGTGAGGCCCAGTTTCGGCTGGCCAAGGTCGCCGCATACGGGGATCACGCGCTCATCAAAGCTCCGCATCAGCTCTGGTGCGCTTGGCCCCATCGATTCCATCGCCGCCTTCAGCCTGGCCTTGCCCTGCTCCACCTCCGAGGCCCGCACCAGGACATGGATTTTCGCCTGGGTTTGCTCCAGCAGGCTCTTCATGAGAAACGGGCCGACAAAACCTGTGCCCCCCGTGAGAAACACACGGTTCAGGGTTCGATCCGCGGGTATTTGCGCCGGCGCTTGTGGCGTGAAGATGAGCTTTCGGTCGTTGCTCATCAGCAACGCTTCCGCTTGTCGCTGCTCCTCACGGAAAACTCCCAGGGAATGGCGCAGCATTTCCAGCGCCGCCTCAGGGGCGCTCTCCAACTGCATCGCCAGTTGGAATAGTTCGGCAACACTGACGCGCTGTATGACTCCGATATCCACCTGCCGCGCAAGCATCTCGGCGCCCTTGTCCTTGAGCAACTCTTTGAGCTCGTGCATGAAGACGACCAGGTCCAGGGAGTCCAACCCGGCCTCGACGAGATTGTAGGTTTCCCGCCCTGTCAGGTTGTACTTCGCCTTCAATTCGTCGAATGAAGTCCTGGCCTCACTCCCGGAGTCGCATACCCCGGCGTCCTTCTCGCGCGAAAACTCGGAGAGAACAGTAAACTGGCCCTCCTGCCACATGTGCTTGGCCTTGTGGCGCATGATTTTGCCCGAACTCGTCTTGGGTATCGCGCGCGGCGCGATAAATGAAATCAATGCCACTTCCACATTGAGATAACTGCGGACAGCGGCGGCAATCTTGCGCGCTTCGGGGAGCGCCTTGGGATTCTTGACCTCCGCCACGATCGCCAGCATGGGTTCACTGTCCTCGTGAATCTGGAAGGCGGCCACGCAACCTCCGCGTATCAGGCCGGAGGCTTTCTCTACGATGTTCTCGATGTCCTGCGGAAAATAATTTTGCCCGCGCAGGATGATCATGTCCTTGATGCGGCCGCAAACATACAGTTCGCCTTCGTGCATAAAGCCCATGTCGCCGGTGCGCAGGTAGCCATCGTCATAGGGGCTGTC
>JAJXXN010000353.1 GCA_021781075.1 Acidobacteriota bacterium
GGCGGCGGCTAGAAGGGCAAGCAGTAGTGTGGATTTCATGGTTCAAGCATAATTCCAGCGCAAGAAGGCTGGATAAAAAAATGAAAAAAATCCCCGCGAGGCTTTCACGCCTGCGCGGGGATTTTGCCTTGGAATCAAGCCAGGGGATCAGACCTGCATGATCTCTGCTTCCTTCCTTGCCGACATCTCCTCCATCTTTTTGATCTCGTCGTCGGTCAGCTTCTGCACTTCCTCGAGCGCGCGCTTTTCCTCGTCTTCGCCGACCTTTTTTTCCTTGGCCAGCTTCTTCACCGCTTCGTTGCCGTCGCGGCGAATGTTGCGCACCGCAGTGCGGTGCTCCTCAAGCACCTTGTTCACATGCTTGACCACCTCGCGGCGGCGCTCCTCGGTCATGGGCGGGATGGGCACGCGGATGAGCTTGCCGTCCGATTGCGGGTTGAGGCCGAGGTCCGAAGAGCGCAGCGTCTTCTCAATTTCCGCGATCACCGAGGGGTCCCAGGGCTGGATGAGGATCATTTGCGCCTCGGGCGTTGAAACCTGCGCAAGCTGCGTGATCGGCGTGTGCGTGCCATAATAATCAATCTTCACGGCGTCGAGCAGATGCACGCTGGCGCGGCCCGTGCGCGTGGCGGCCAGGTTGGTCTGGAAGTCGGCAACCGCCTTTTCCATCCGCCGCTTCAGGTCGTTGTGTACGTCTTTGAGTGCCGGATGACCGGCCATGAAGGATGCTGCCATGGTTTTATTACTCCGTTCCTATGACAGTATATTCGCCCTCAGCGCATCTTGTGGAGCGGGAATCACATCCGCGCTCAGCCCTCGTCCAGCGTCTCCCGCATCACCCCCGCGACGCGCTGGTTGACATCATTGCAACTTACAAAAAATGGCACATGGATGCACTGGATGGTCAGTTTGCCCTCGGCTTCCTCGTACTTCCAGCTAAAATGAATCCCCATCCTTGTCGCCTCGCCGCTAGCTCCCTCAATGGGAATACCCGCCACTCTTGCCTTTTCCGATAATTTCGCAAACAACCCCGCGGTGATGCCGGTGAAAACCTGCGCTTCACATTGCCCCATGGTGCAACCTCCACAACCTCGACCTTATCATCAGGGCTGGAAATCTTATGCAAAACATGAAAGGGTGAAGGGAACGCCTCATCAGGCGCGGAGGAAGCCATGCTCAAATCCGCCACCCGCGCCGTGGTCGAAGCCGCCTTCATCATCTTCCTCTTTTACGCCAACCTGCTCATGGGCGAGTTCACACACTCCGGCGAGGCACGGCACCATGACCTTTGGTGGGCGCTCGCCGATGTCTTCACCTGGACGAACGCGTTGATTGCCGTCACTGCCGCCGTCATCGGCTACTTTGTCTTTGAATATTTGCGCAAAAGCATCCAGGATTGACTGCGCGGAAATCCCCATCCAGCGTGAGGCTCGATGGATGGGGATTTGACTTACTGGATGCTGGGTTTGTCGTGGTTTATTTCGCCGCGCGGGCAACCTTCAACGCCTCCAGCGCCGCCCCGCGCGCGCCCGCAGTGTCGCCGTTGGGCATGATGTGGATGGGAATGTCGGCCTGCTCGGTGCGTTGCGGGCCCATGCCGAGACGAATCTCGCTGACAAACCACTCCTGGAACTCCACGCCGGTCTCAATTGCGCCGCCGCCCACAATCAGCGCATCGGGGTCAAAAGTGTTCACCATCTGGTCAAAGAATAGGCCGAGCGCGCGCGCCTCCACTTGGAATATTTTGCGGCACATCTCGTCGCCCTTTTCCGCCAACCCACGCACTTTGTAGGCGGCCTTGTGCGGGTCTTCAACGGATGCCAGTTCGTGCCCCGGGTACTTTTTCAGGAAGTGCGGCAGCAGATGGCGCCGAATGGACGTCAACGAGCAGAGCGATTCGAGGTCGCCATTGCGCCCGCAGTTGCACTCCGGGTTGAGCCCCTCGAGGCCCTCAATCTTGTGCCAGGGAATGAGCACGTGGCCGAGCTCGCCGCCAAAGCCGACGCGACCGATCACAACCTGCCCGTTCATCACAATCCCGCCGCCGTGGCCCGTGCCGATGATGCACGAGATTGACGTCGTTTTGTGGTCAAACCCGAAGAGCGTGAAGTGGCCCCAGAGCGCCGCGGCGTTGGCGTCGTTCAGATAAACGACCGGCTTGCCGAGGATTTGTTCCAGCCCGCCGCGCATGTCAAAGTTGCACCAGTCGGCGTGGACAAAATTAGTCGAGCCCTTCGCGCTGAGCTTGCCGGTTGCGCTTGCCGGGCCCGGTGTGTCTAGGCCCACCACCGCTACCTCATCGAGCTTCACACCGGCCTTTTCCACTGCAATCTTCAGCCCATCGGCTATCTGCCGCAAACAAATCTTCGGCCCTTCCGTCGAGCGCGCAGGGTGCTCGCAAAGCCCGTCGATCAGAAACTTCTCCTCGTTGTTCAACAATGTATAGTTGACGGCCGTGCCGCCCAGATCAACCCCTGCAACCAACATGCGCATCTCCCACAAAAAATCTTACTGTTGATTATACTGGCGGCTGTGCGCCCGCATTGTTTGCCGGGCCTGCCGTGTCGCCGGTTCCGCGCCATGCCTCACTCAACTGGTGATATCAGGTATTGCTCCAGCTTGCCGTCGGGCATGGTGTAGGTGGTGAGCGAGAGCGTCTTGCCGGGATAGAGAATCCGGTAGCTGCGGAATACCATGCCGCCGCGCGGCTCCTCGAACGTGCGCTTGAAGCTGAGCGGTTCCCCGAGCGGGGCGAGGCTTGAGCGATAGTCCTCCACCGCCTCCGCCGTGAAAAAATCATCCAGGTTCGGCGCCAGCAGCGTGCGGTCCAGCTTGCCCTCTTGCAGGCCGCGGTACACGCCCAGCGCCAGCGCCTCATCCGCCGCCGGCTTCTGCGCCGTCAGCAGCGGGATCAAATAACGCGCAATGGTCGAGGCGCCGCTGGAGGCCTCCTCATTGGTCAGCACCACAATCGCCACCTTGT
>JAJXXN010000170.1 GCA_021781075.1 Acidobacteriota bacterium
ATCGGCGAGGGCGAGGGCGGCTTCGGCCTGGGCGGCATCGGCCACTCAAACTCCAAGGCCAACGTCCGCATCAACGCGCGGCTCATCAACGTGCAGACGGCTGAAATCCTCGCCGTTGGCGAAGGCTTCGGGCAAAGCTCCCGCTCCTCTACCTCCCTCACCGGAGGCGGCGGCAACTGGAGCGGCTTTGGCGGCGGCAACGTGGACTTTGGCAGCAGCAACTTCCAGAGCACCATCATCGGCGAAGCCACCAAGAACGCCACCCAGGCCCTCGCCACGGACCTCATCTCCAAGGCCGGCAAGGTCACGCCCAGCGCGGTGCATGTCGAGGGCCTCGTCGCGGCCACCTACAACGGCCAGGTCATCATCAACGTCGGCGGCCATGCCGGCGTCAAAAAAGGCGACCAGTTCCAGGTGCTGCACGTCGGCGACGTCATCAAGGACCCCACCACCGGCGCCGTCATCCGCCGCATGACCACTCCCGAGGGCGTCATCCAGGCCAGTGACGTGGACGACAGCTCAGCCGTTTGCAACGTGCTCAGCGGCTCCGGCTTCCAGACCGGTGACATGGTCAAATCACTCAGCCAATAAATTGAATTGAAGCCAAAACCGGCGCGAGCTGTCAGCTTGCGCCGGTTTGTTGTGTCTGGGTTTATACAACTGGTTTCAGTGCGATATCGTCCGCCACATAAACTTTAATTTGCGAACCTTTCTTTATCTCAATATTGTGCCCATGCTTGATCAATCCGATAGGTCCAAAAAGCACTGTTAAAACCACTGTACTGGTTACCCCGCTCTCACCTTCCTTGCCCTTTGAGCCACGCAGTTTGATTTTTGCGTCGCCAACGCGCATATAGTCCACTCGGATATTCAACTCGCCGGCCTTACCCATCATTCCTGACTTTTTCGCATTGGTTACTTCGCCTATCGCAGGCGCGCCCGCTTTGGCCACCACGATATTGCCGACCTTCAGATCTTCGGCAAGCACTAGGTTTACCGGGTCTCCCTCGGCAGCCGTCTTTGAACTCAGGTCTTGGTCAAACGTCAACGGCACATCAGTCCCCTCCGCCAGTACGTACGTCTGCGCCGCGGCTGGGGTGGCTTGTGTCGGTGTAGGCGTACCCGCTACTGGCATGGCAGTTGGAGTTTGAGTAGGAGCCTGATTCTGTGTTGGTGCCGGTGCCTGTGTCGGCGCTTGCGCATTCAATGCAAGGCTGCAGAAAACCATGCACACAACAAGCAAAATCGGACCTTTAAATGATTTGAACTTGAACATATTGGTTCCTCGCAATTCTGAATTTAAAACAATGAAATAATACCACCCGGTGCAGTTTGCAATGTTCCTCACTGGGCATTTTTACTTCTTGTCCTCAGCGCTGCATTGCCTCAAAAGCCACCCAACGATTCTCCGTACCAATAGTTCATCTCAGGTGATAGGGTATTTCTCAAGTACACCATGACCCGCCGCACCCGCAGAACCCTCTTCATCGTCCTGGGCGTCCTCCTCCTTCTTGGCGTCGCCATCTTCCTGCGCGCCAAGGCCCCGCCTGAGGCCGCCCGCCTGCTCCCCGAGTGCGATGGCATCCTCTATGCCAACCTCAAGCCTGTCCGCGCCTTCCTCCACTCCAACGGCGGGCCCGTCCCCACCCCCGCGCAGCGCGACCCCGAGTATGCCGACTTCGTCCGCGTCACCGGCATCGACTGGGAGCGCGACCTCGACGAGGTCGCCATCGCCCTGCACCGCATGAGCGACCCCAACGGCCCCAACGGCCCCGTCGCCTACTCCATGGTCATGGTCGGCCAGTTGAAGGGCGACAAGCTCAACTCCTACCTCCTTTCGCAGGGCGCAAAGACCGAACAATACGCCGGCCACACCATTTACTCCCTGCCCAGCGAGGGCCGCACCGTGCGCGTCGCCCGCCTCGGCTATGACATGGTCGCCATCTCCAACTACCCCACGCCAGAGATGATCCACTCCATCATCGACCGCCACCGCGCCGCCGCCCTGCCCTTTTCCGGCTCCACGCTCCTCACGCACCACTTCAGCGAGGTCCCACTCCTCTCCATCGCATGGGGCGTCGGGCAAATCGGCCTCCCCTTTGGCCAAAGCGGAAAAATTCACATCCTCGGCTTGCAACTGCCCATACCCGCCGACACCACCCTCATCGCCAGCGCCCGCTGGGCCGGCTCCCTGCGCCTGCGTGTCGAGGCTCAAACCCCCGACGAAAACACCGCGCTCAACCAGGCCGCCGAAATCTCCAGCCTGCTCACCCTTGCACGCTCCGTCACCCCGCAGCTCACGCAGGAGCAGACCCCGAACGGCGAACTGAACCGCGCGCTGGTCGAGGCGCTCAGCACCGCCGAGGTCACTACACACCGCGACCACGTGGTGGTGACGGCCAAGGTGGATGTGAAGTAGTGATGGTCATGGTAATCATGGCCAGCCTCGCGGCTTAGCCATCGCTGCCAATATCTTTCACATGTCAAAACCAGGGTACGGGGAGCCAAGTAATGCCAACCATTGCTCCCTGCACCCTGGGCTCTGATCTCTAATTCTTCTTGTACTCCACCATCACCGTCACAATCTCATACGGATGTACCGGCACGTGCACCACATCCGTCCCCTGCTCCTTTGTGCCCGGTTCAATTTTGAGCGCATCCCCCTCCGGCTTCTCCATCAGGTTGGTCAATGTTGCCCGCGTCGCGCCTGCAGGAAGATGGAAGGTCGCAACCGTCTGCTTGCCTTCAAACTCATACGCACGGAAGATCAACGCATCCGCATCCTCGGCCTTCTTCACCGCCGTCAGCACCATGTTCTTCTCGTCGATGGACGCAAAACTGTGCTCCGCCGGCAGCGGGCCCGCGTGGGCCGTGGCCGCAACCGCAACCAGCGGATAGTTGTACTCCCATCCGCGCCGCTCCGTCTCCGCATCCTTCCACGTCCCCGCATGGGGATACAACGCGTAATGGAAATGTTGTTGCCCCATGTCCGCATCCGGGTCCGGCCACTTCGCCGAGCGCAGCAACGTAATCCGCAGCACATTCCCCGCTGCGTCATAGCCATACTTCGAGTCGTTGATCACGCTGAGGCCGTGGACTTTTCCATCCGCGCCCTTGCCGCTCAGGTCCGCCCAGCGCAGCGCCGGAACCTCAAACTGCGCCTTCTCCCAACTGTTCGTCCGCGTCGTCGGCCGCTCAATCGTCCCATAGGGAATCTCATACGTCGCATGATCACTCTCGACACTCAGCGGAAATGCCGCCTTCAACAACACGTGAGATTCATGCCAGTCAATCTCGTTGTCGATGTTGATTAAGTCACCCTCGAGCGAAATCGTCTGAACGAATTTTGATTTCTCCGTGTGATACTTCACGCGCACAGCAGGATGGTCGGTCTTCTCGCCGATCAACTCAACCGAATCCGCCTGATCAAACGTGACCGGCGCAACATCCAGCGTGCCGGGATCAATATTCCACGCGTCGTAATCTTTGGGCGTGTCTTTGAAGAGCTCAAGCTGGTTGGCGCAATGCGGCGAGACGGTTAATTCCGCCGCGTCCTGGACAAGATAAAGGCTGGTGATGCATCCGCTCGCCTTGTTCACCTTCAACTGGATGCGCCCGCTCAGCAGCGTCAACTCGCGGCCATCGGAGACAATTTTCAGCGGCGTGGACGGCTCGGGGCCGGCTTCCGGTAGATGAATCACTTTGTAGCCCATCGCAGGCACATGGTCAACATGTACCACAGCCTCGGCACCTTGGGCGGGAATCCGCGCCTCACCGGATACCTCCCATCCGAGCGGGTTGAAGAGCACAACCGGCCTTCCCTTGCCGGACGTGTTGAGGCTTTCACTGATGGCGTCCATGGCCTTCGCGTCCATCTCATTCGTCGACATCCGCACCCAGTCATAGTCCTTCTGCGCATCCTTGTAAATCACCCCAATCCCGGACCCCGCCGCCAAATCATGGAACTGGTTGAACAACACTTTTTTCCAATCCTCCGTCAACTCCGCCGCCGGATACGCCCGTCCGGCCACGACCCACGCGAGCGACGAGAATTTCTCCGCGTTCAAAACCTCCACCTCGCTCTCGCGCATGTTCTTCTTGTGGTTCGCCTGCGTCGTCATCACCCCGCGGTGGTACTCAAAGTACAACTCGCTCTTCCACGTCGGAATCGCAACCTCGCCCGCCACCGGGGCCGGCGGCAGATAACCCTTCGCAATCGTCTTGTAATCCCACACCGGGCTCTCCGGCGCAATCTTCTTTTCAATCTCCGTGAACCACGGCTGCGCCAGGCCAAATTCATACTTTGGCAAAACTGCCTTCGGCTCCGCGTTCTTCCAACCAAACCCCTCATCCAAAACTGACCGCGTTGGGCCGCCGCCATGGTCGCCCACGCCGTAAAGGTCCATCATCTCCAGCATTCCCGGCGCGCGCTCCCGCGCCGTCTTCAAATCCCCTGAGAGCCGCACCGGGTTCAAATCTCCATTCGCATAATCATGCGGAAAATATGCCAGCACCTTCGACCCATCCGGCGACTCCCACCAGAACAACTTGAACGGAAGTTGGTTCGTGTCGTTCCACGTCATCTTCTGCGTCACAAAATAATCCACGCCGCTCTTTTTGTAAATTTGCGGCAACTGCCATGTGTAGCCAAACGAATCCGGGTTCCAGCCAATCCGCACATCCACGCCGTAGTGCTGCTGGTACCACCGCTTGCCCACCAGCAATTGCCGCACCAGCGACTCGCCATCCGGCATGTTCAGGTCCGGCTCCACCCACATGCCGCCCACAACCTCCCAGCGCCCCTCCTGGATGCGGCGGTTGATCTCGCGGTTGATGTCCGGGTATTTCTCCGCCATCCACTCGTTGTACGCTGCCGCCGATTGCGTATAGGTGTATTCGGGATACTCGTACATCAACTGCAGTGCCGTCCCAAATGTCCGCTTCACCACGTCGACCGTCTCCGTCCACGGCCACAGCCACGCAGCGTCAATGTGCGAGTTGCCGGTCAGGTGGAAGGTCGCCTGAGAGAGCAGCGGCCGCAGCGCCTCCATCTTCTCCCGCGCCTCATTCAGGCTGGCATCAAAGCCCTTCTGGTCACCCGCTTCCAGCGCCTGCAGGTCAACCGCCTCGATCGCCGCATTCAGAGTCGCCATCTGCCCCGGGTCGTTGTTCGAGAGCGAAGGCACCAGCAACGCCGCCGATTGAAACTCTTCGCGCAGCGCCTCCGGGCTTGGCCTCGCCGCCGGAAACTCAATCCGAAAAACGCCGCCGGCAAAGGTCTTCTGGTCCTCGGTGTGCAACAGCTTGATGGCGATCACCACCTGGTCGCCGGGCTTCGCCGAGTCAAACAGGATCGTCGGCTCCAGATCATCGCCCATCGCCACGCGCCGTCCGTTGAAATAAAGAATCTCCGGAATCTGGCCATTCACCCACGCCCGGAACTGGAACCATATCCGCGCGCCCGTCAGGTCATATCCATTCAGCGTCTTGGGCACGGTGACGTGCAGCCGGAACCAGAGCGCGTCATTCGACAATTTGCCGACGGGCTTCAGCATCGTCGCCGCGGGAACGGCACTCCAACCACTCTCGTCCACAGTCACGGCCTCGCCGTGCGCCAGGTCGCCCGTATGCATCTTCCACGCGCCATCCGGCAGCTCGCTCAACGTGGCCAGCCGGTCGATCACGGCCGTCGCGGCCGGGTCGAGCGCTGTGCCCGGTGCGGCCATGTTGCGCACTGCCTCATTGTTCTGGGCAATGGCGAGTGTGGCAACCAATACAAAAGCGGCGAAGCCAAGGGCTGTGCGACGAAATGCGCTGATGAACATTGAAAAGTTCTCCCGCCTGAATCTTAAGCCATTCAGCGACTGGTTTGAGAATGGTTTGAGTTTGAAATATGGATTGAAAGAGTGGAAAGCGCAGGCCGGCACTCCGTCCTTTCTCCAGCGCCATGCAACAACAAAAAATCGTGGTGAATTGAGGTTCAACAAGCGGCGCGTTCTGCGGCCATTTGAGCTCCATTGCGCCGCCTCGCTCAAAAATGCGACGGAATACCATAATGCGGTAAATTTTAAGGCCGCGTCCCGCCATCCGGCGTGTGCGTCAAGGCCCTTCAACCGCTCTTTACAACTGCGGCATAAACTGAGGAAGGTGGACAGCGTACGCGCCTGGCATGGGCGCACTTTTTGAGGTCGCGCTGTCCGGAAAAATCAGCACAAGCATGGAGAAGAGCATGAAAAAAGCCGTTAAGTATCCGGGCATTCGTTTGACCGCGAACGGAAACCAGCTGGTTTCCTATTACACCGAGACGCGCATCGCAGATGCCGGCGTTTTTTACCCGATTACGCCATCCACGGAGGGCGGCGAGCTCTTCCAGCAGGCCTATGCCGAGGGACACTTGAATGTCTTCGGCGGCAGCACCATCGCCATTGAAACCGAGGGCGAACACGCGGCCCAGGGTGGTGCCATTGCCCACTCCGTCACCGGCAAGCGCGTGGTCAACTTCACCTCCGGCCAGGGCGTTGTCTATGGCCTCGAGCAGTACTACCACGCGCCCGGCAAGGGCTCCACGATGGTGCTTGAAGTTGGCGCCCGCGCGCTCACCAAGCACGCGCTCAATGTCCACTGCGGCCACGACGACATCTACGGCGCACTCGACACCGGCTGGATCATGATCTTCGGCAAGGACGCGCAACAGGCCGCCGACCAGGCGCTCATCCTCCGTCGCGTCACCGAGCTCTCCCTCACGCCCGGCATGAACATCATGGATGGCTTCCTGACCACCCACCTCGAGCGCACCTTCTACAAGCACGAATCCGAATTGATCCGCGAGTTCCTCGGTTCGCCCGACGACATCATTGACTGCCCCACCGAGGCGCAGCGCACACTCTACGGCCCCACCCGCCGCCGCGTGCCCAAGATGCTCGACCTCGCCAACCCAGTGCTGCTCGGCCCCGTGCAAAACCAGGAGCACTACATGAACGGCGTCATCGCGCGCCGCGACAACTTCACCGAGCCCATCCTTCAATTCCTTGAGGACGCATACCAGAACTTCGGCGAACTCACAGGCCGCTACTACGGCCTCGTCACCGAGTACAAGTGCGACGACGCAGAAACAGTCTTCGTCTCCCTCGGCTCCGCGGCCGAAAACATCGAGGCCGCAGTCGACTACCTGCGCAAGACCCGCGGCGTTAAAGTCGGCTCCATCCACGTCAATGTCATTCGCCCCTTCCCCGAGGCCGCCATCGTCAAGGCCCTCAAGGGCAAAAAGAACGTCATCATCCTCGAGCGCACCGACGAAGCCATGGCCGGCGAAAACCCGCTCGGCCGCGATATCCGCACCGCCCTCGTCAAGGCCGTGCAGGGCGTACAGGGCTTGCCCGCGATGAGCGCCGCTGAATTGCCACATATCTACGACGGGAGCTACGGGCTCGGCTCGCGCGACTTCCGCCCCGAGCACATCATCGGCGCGTTCGAGTTCGCTACCGCCGGTCGCGCCCGTCAGGACGGCAAGAAGGCCGCCGACGGCGTCAGCTACTTCACACTCGGCATCGACCATCCCTACGCGGTGGTCGCCGATGAAACCCCCTCGCTGCTGCCCGAGGGCGCCGTTGCCGTCCGCTTCCACTCCATCGGCGGATGGGGCGCAATCACCACCGGCAAAAACCTCGGTGCCATCATCGGCGACCTCAACGACCTCCTCTACGAGCGCGACAAGCAGACCGATGAGTTCGGCAACCCCAAGGAAATCATCCACGTCAGCGCCAACCCCAAATACGGCTCCGAGAAAAAAGGCGCGCCCACCAGCTACTTCATGGTCGCGGCGCCGGACCGCATCCGCGTCAACTGCGACCTGCGCCATGTCACCACCGTCCTCTGCTGCGACCCCAAGGCCTTCACGCACACCAACCCCCTCGATGGCATGCAGCCCGGCGGCGCGCTGGTGTGGGAGTCGGACTTTGACGGCGAGGCGGCATGGGAGCGCCTGCCAATCTGGGCGCGCAAGCAGATCATCGAAAACAAAATCCGCGTCTTCACCCTCCCCGGTTTTGCCATCGCCAAAAAGGCCACCGACCGCGGCGACCTTCAGCTCCGCATGCAGGGCAACGCATTTCTCGGCGCCTTCTTCGCCGTCAGCTCCCTGCTCAACGAGTTCAAAATCACCATCGAGCAATTCCGCGAAGTCGTCCACAAGCAGTACGTCAAAAAATTCGGCAAATTCGGCGATGCCGTCGTCCAGTCCAACATGGAAGTCATGCTGCAGGGCTTTGAACTGGTGAAGGAAATCAAAATCGGCGCCATCGACGCCACCGACCGCTCCAGCCTGCGTGGCGAGGCCTTCGTCCCGCTGGCTGAGCTGGCCGCTGCCGGCTCGGTCACCAGCAACCGCCGCGGTTATTCCGCGCCCGCAAACCAGGCTCCGCGCACGCCGGTCTCCTCCATCACCAGCTTCAACGCCGAGTTCCGCTCCAAGTACGGTTACAACCAGCCGGCCACGCCGCTCGCAGCCATGGGCGTCATTGCCGCCGCCACTGGCGACACCTCTTCCAAGTATGTCGCCCGTCGCGAAACCCCGATGTACATTGCCGAGAACTGCACACAGTGCATGGAGTGCATCTCCGTCTGCCCGGATACCGCGCTGCCCAACACCGCGCAGGAGCTCTCCACTTTGCTCTCGACCGCGGTCAACTATTACATTGGCGACGCAGCCGACCGCAAGGCGATCCTCACTGCAATCCCTGAGCTGGACAAACAGGCACGAGCCAAAATGACCGCGGCCATCGCCGCCAAGCAGTCCGTCCCGATGCAAACCATCTTGGCCGAACTCCTTCCCTCCGTCCCCGGCGTCAGCGCCAAGGGCCAGGCCGAGTTCAACAAGATTGTCTCCAGCGTCCCCATGGCCTATTCCAAGGTCACGGCCATCTTTGGCTCGCCAGAGCGCAAGGCACCGGGATCAGGCGGCATCTTCTCCATCTTTGTCAGCGACCTCTGCAAGGGATGCGCCGCCTGCGTCACCGCCTGCGGCGACCACCAGGCGCTCAAGATGGTTCCTGAAACCGAGACCATCAACGCCAAACACGAAACCGGCACACGGTTCCTCAACCTGCTTGCCGACACGCCGCAAAAATTCCTCGGCCTCTACAACGCCGAGTTCCCGGCCGACTCCAAGACCGCCACGCTGCGCAACATGCTCATGCAGCGCTCCACTTACGACGCCCTCGTCGCCGGCGACGGCGCATGCGCCGGATGCGGTGAAAAAAGCGTGCTCCGCTCCATCGCCGCGGTCACCGAGGCCTACATGCGCCCGCTCTACTACAAAAAGAGCGACCGCTTTGTGCAGAAGGCCGGCGACCTCGAGAAGAACGGCGCTGCGAAACTCGCCGCGCTCAAGTCGGCCAGCCCGGAAACCTACGCGCTCCTCAAGCAAACCATCGCGCACCTCATCCTCGCGCTCGGCGGTGAGGACGAGAAGGACACCAAGGCACGCATCGCCGCGTACGAAAAAGCCAACGGCGAAATCACCGATGCGCAAATCATTGAGGCGCTTGCCGCCGTCCTCCTCACCGAGGCCTTCAACCACAAAAACCTGCAGGCCATTGACGGACGGCTCGCCAACGGCATGAGCGTCATGGCCATGACCGCGCACACCGGTTGCAACACCGTCTACGGCTCCACCACGCCCAACAACCCGCACCCCTACCCGTGGATGAACTCGCTCTTCCAGGACGGCGTCACCATCGGTTGGCTCGTCGGCGAAAGCTTCATCGTCGACCACGCACGCCGCTCGGTTCTCCCCGAGCGCTTCGCCGACCTCATCCTCTCGGGCGGCAGCTTCGGCCCGCAGCAGGCATACGAGTTCACGCACTTCACCGACGCGCCCATGACCGACCAGGAAATCCACGAGCTCCCCAAGGTCTGGGCCATCGGCGGCGACGGCGGCATGGGCGACATCGGCTTCCAGAACATGTCCAAGGTCATCCTGCAGAACCGCCCCAACGTGAAGGTGCTGATGCTCGACACGCAGGTTTACTCGAACACCGGCGGCCAGAACTCCGACTCCACACCCATGCTCGGCGGCAACGACATGAACGTCTTCGGCGCTGCCACGCAGGGCAAGACAACGGAAAAGAAGTTCGCGGCGGAAATCTTCACCGCCGGCCACGGCTCGCCCTTCGTCGCCTCCATCTCCATCGCCAACGCACCCAAGCTCTACCGCGCAATTCTCGATGGGTTGGAGTACCGCGGCACATGCTTCATCCAGTCCTTCACCACCTGCCAGCCCGAGCACGGCGTGGCGGACGACATGGCGCTCACCCAGGCCCAGCGCGTGCGCGATTCACGCGGCGTGCCGGAGTTCATCTTCGACCCGCGCAACGGTGAAAGCTTCGCCGAGGCGTGCGACATCAAGGGCAACCCCAGCATCGACCTCGACTGGTACACCACCACCGACAAGGCCACGGGCAAAACCACCCGCTACACCGTCGCACACTGGTGCACCACCGAGGCCCGCTTCCGCAACCACCTCAAAAAGGTCAAGCCGGAGCAGGCTGAAAAGCTGATCACCCTCGACAACATGCTCGTGCGCGTCACCCAGCAGGACATCGTCTACCGCCGCTTTCTCAATGAAAGCCACCGTGCCTTCATCCCCGATTTCGGCGTCTACATCTCGCTCGAGGAAGGCGGCAAAACCGTCTACTACGCGCTCTCGCGCCAGCTCGTCCTCTTCTGCGTCGAACGGCGCAAGGCGTGGCGCATGCTCCAGTCCAAGGCAGGCATCGTCAACCGCGAGTACGCCGCTCAAAAGGCGCTGTTGGCCGATGTCGAGGCAGGCAAACTCCCGCTCAACGACTTCCTCGCCAAGGCCGACACACTGATTGCCGAGAAGCTGGCCGCGAAGTAACCGTTCACCAACCCGAAACACCAAAGCCGGAACGCAACTGCGTTCCGGCTTTGTTTCATTTTGCGGAGCGGTTGAATACTCCAGTGCATGGCCCGGTTCACCGTACGGCATGAACTGAATAATTCACGCTCTAGCCGGAGTTGCGGCTTTCTCGCATTTCGCTTAACGGTAGCTCTCGTCCCGGTGGATCACAAACTCCGGGTACGCGCTGCCGCCCAGCTCATGCATGTCCATGCCCAGCCGCTCGCCATCCGCATCCACGCGGAAGCGGTGAATCCGGTTCAGCACCAGGAAGCTCAAATACAACCCCGGCAGCCCAAGCCCTAGCAACACCGAGATCCCGACCAGTTGCGCAATCACTTGCCCCGCCTTCGCCGTGAACAACCCCGCGCAAAAAACCCCCAGCAGGCCGGATACAAAATGAACCGGAATCGCGCCCGAAGGATCATCGAGCGAAAGCGCCAATTCCTGCAGCTCAACAAGCAGCGGCGTGGCTGCCCCGGCCACCACGCCAATCAATATCGCTTCTGGCAGCGTAAAAATCGCAGCGCCCGCGCTCGACACAACCAGCCCCGCAAGCCAGCCATTCACCGAAAGGCTTGCATCCGGCTTGCCGAAGCGGATGCGCGTGACCAGGAACGTGGCCAGCAGAGCCGCGCCCGCCATCATCAATGTGTTCACCACCGCCAGCGGCAATGCCTCTGGCGCAACACCGCCATGCAGCAGCGCCCCGGCACAGTTCAACCCAACCCAACCCACCAGCGCCACTGCCCCGCCCAATAAAACATAAACCGCCTGGTGGCCGGGAATCGCCGTCGCCAGTCCCGGCTTGGGGAACTTGCCCTTGCGTGCGCCTGTGACCCACAGCATCGCAAGTGCCGCGATGCCACCCAATGCCTGAACCACCCCCGAGCCGGCGTGGTCAATCAACCCATCTCCAAGGCCGTAGCGGCTGCCAAGTTGCGCCAGCCATCCGTTGCTCCACGCCGAGCCCGCCGCCAGCGGAACCGCAACGCCGCCCAGCAGGACTGCAATCGACAATCCCGCCGTGAGACGCAGCCGGTCAGCCCCCGCGCCCCAGGGAATCAGCGGCGCAAACCCGGCGGCATACAAGGCAAAAAGAAAGGCAAGT
>JAJXXN010000328.1 GCA_021781075.1 Acidobacteriota bacterium
GGCAAGTTCGGTGAGAGCCTGCTGGTAGACAGGCTCTTGTGCCTCAATGAAGCGAACGAGGTGGTGGAGATCCCGCATTTTGTGTTGACAATTTAACATATTTCGACTTTGGGCGGGATGTAAATTTGCGCATTGCAATTTGAAGCGGATGCAAAGCGCCGCAGGCAATTATTGCTTGACTTTGGCTGATGGTTATGGAGGAATAATAAACACACTGGTGGTCAGTTAAACAAATACAAAGTGAAACCTGCAAGCGCATTACCGGCCTTGCGCCGGGCAATGTGTTTCAGTTTTCAAAGCGGCGACAGGCGCTTGGCGCGCCTGCCTCAGGCAAGCTGTCCCCAGTTGTGATGGAAGCTGGTGCATGCATCAGGATGGTGTTCAACACGTGTCTGTCATTATTCACCGGCTTGGTACGAGGTTCAGATGGTTACGGCTCGAAAACTATCGGGATTGCTTGCCTCGCTTCATGCGGCACCTTTGGAAGAAGAGAACTGGCAGGTATTTTTTGACGGCCTTTGCGAGGAGTTGCTTGCGGTCCATGGGTTGTTTATTGCAGCCGGCCTCAAACAGGGAACGGCGCAGATACTTGCCCAGGGCGGCCGGCAATTCAATGCCGAAATGCAGCGTCAATACAACGAATATTATTGGCGCATTGACCCGTACTGGAGCGCGTTCAAGCGCCGCCCGCGGGTGGGAGCCATTGTGGGTGAAGAGCTGGTGACACGGCAGGAGGCCGAGCGCACCGAATTCTTCAACGACCTTGCGGTTCCAACCGGAGTGCACCACGCCATGGTGCTTCCCGCGGTGGTGACTCCGCAGGGGGCGGAGGCGATCAGCATCTGGCGCAGTGCGGAGCAAAAGCCGTTCGAGAAATCCGCCGTGGACCTGTTGAACCTGCTGTTGCCGCATGTGCAAGCGGCGTTGAAGATGCGCCGTGCGCTGGCCCAGACCAATGTGCGCAGCGGGCGCGCGGAAGCCGCCCTCAATGCCAGCAATGCCGCCTGCTTCATCCTGAACGGCGGCGGCAGGGTTGTGCATTGCAATCAGGCTGCGGAAACCGTTTTACGCCTTCAAGACGGCCTGATGGTCAAGGAGCAGAAGTTGACCGTTGTCAACGACCCCGGCGCGCAGGCCGAATTGCAGGCATTGGTCGCCGCAGCCTATTCCGCGGGCGGAGCCCCAGGCTGGCGCAACCCGGCGGTGTGCTGGCGATCCACCGCCCGTCCGGGAAACGCCCCTTCTATGCGGCAGTCATGCCGCTGCGCATGCCCGTGATGACGGCGCCGAATCATGTGTTGGTAGTGGTCAGCGACCCGGAATCTGCCGCAACTTACCCGCATACGGTTCTGAAATCGCTGTTTGGCCTGACCCAGGCCGAGGCTGAGATCGCCAATGCGCTGCTGGCTGGGCACTCGGTCGAGGAAATTGCCGATTTGCGCCAAGTGAGTTCAGGTACCCTGCGCATCCAGATTAAAACCATCCTGCACAAGACCAACACCCGCCGGCAGAGTGAGCTGATTCGTCTTCTGCAATCCCTGCCGTGTTTTGCGCAGGCCAAATGATTTTTCGCGTCTATCCCATTTAGGAGATGTGCTGGGCAAGTGCTTGCCCTAGTCTGCTGATTAAAGAAGTCTGAATCCCCAACCGATTTAACAATCTGGAGGCATAGACATGAAGCAAATCGTGTTGAATTTTGTATTACTCCTTTTGTTCGCGCCGGTGGCTGTTACGGCGCAAACTTCACCATCCGCCACCGGCGCGCCGGATGGGGGAGCGCAATCTCCAATCGCCAATACCGGCGGTGCAGCCGCACCGAAACCCTTCTCAAGGATTGCCCTGGGTGGCGGCATCGGGCTTGGCGGCATCAACCTGCAGGCAGCCGTGGAAGCCAACCGGTACCTGAACATTCGCGGCATTGGCAATGTTTTCAGCTACTCGGTGAACAACATCAATATCAACGGAAGCGGTGGCGGAAGCGGCGTGAATGTCAGCGGCACACTCAACTTTGCCGAGGCTGGTGTGGCATTGGACTATTACCCCTGGCCGAACCATGGGTTTCGATTGAGCCCCGGCCTCACGTTCTTCAATGACAACGGGGCGACGGCGAGCGGCACCACCACGCCGGGGGCGAGCATCACGTTGAATTCCACAACTTATTACTCCGACTCCGTGAATCCATTCGCGCTGAATGCAAGCCTTGGCCTCAACCAGCACAAGCAGGCATTCACACTGACAACGGGCTGGGGGAACATGCTCTCGCGCAAGGGCGGGCATTGGTCTTTCCCCTTTGAAATTGGTGCGATCTTCACCGGGACGCCGGTGGTGAAATTGAACCTGACCGGCAATGCATGCACCAACCCGGCGGATGCGGCCACCAACGGGCCGTCTTGCGTGAACCTGGCGACGAACGCCACGGCGCAGGCGGACATAGCCAGCCAGGTGGCCAAGTTCCAGAAAGATTTGAACGCGCTGACGGTGTACCCAATCTTCACCTTCGGGGTGGCCTACAATTTCCGGATTCGCTAGTGGCGGAACCGGTTATCCATCGCCCCCGCCGACAGGGTGGTGAGAAGTTCAACGTCCAGTGTTGGTGCAATTTGGTGGAGGCAAGAAGGGCAAGGCTCCTCGGAAGCCTCCACTAAGTTGGAAACTCAAATCTGAGATTGGCAATTCCATTCCTGGGGTGAGCTATGCGAATAGTTTTCATGGCCGTGTTGTCTGTGCTGGCGTTTCTTGTGCCAGTGGCGTGTTCTGCGCAGAGTTGCGCGGCAGTCCGCCTCGCCACCAATGCCAAGGGCTCTTTGCTGTATGGCGCGGCATGGAACCGCGGCACGGAGCAGGAAGCCGTTGAATTGGCAAGGCAACAGGTGCGGCAGAGAATTGCTGAAACCGGCGGGGAAAATAGCAATGATACAGGGTGGTCTACCGCCGACCCGCAATTTCACTACAAAT
>JAJXXN010000090.1 GCA_021781075.1 Acidobacteriota bacterium
CTCGCAGTGGAATAACAATGACCCGAGCGGCGAGGAAGCTCTTCTGGTGAACTTCTTTAAAGGCGTCGGCGGCACTTCCTGGAACAATACCGTCACGCAGTACTGCCAGGGCGTGCCGAACGGCACCTACTTTTGCAAAGGCGCGGGCACGGCAGCAGGCAATCCGACTGGAATTTTTGTGGCCGCGTGGTATGACAACACAGCTGCAGCGCCCACCCATCCATCGCAGTCGCAGCTGGCTGCGGAGGCGGTGCGAGCTGCAGGCTTCTTTGGCGTGACTAACAACACCAGCGTTCAGTATGTGATTGCAACGGCTCATGGGAATAATGCCTCGGGCTTTGGCACGCAATATTGCGCGTGGCACAGCTCAACGAGCTCATCTGTTGGAAATATTGCCTACACGAACTTGCCCTACATTACCGATGCGGGTGCAAGCTGCGGAGCCAACTTCAACGGCCTCGGGGCCAACGCCGGAATCACCATCGTGGAAGGCCACGAGATGGCTGAGACCGAGACAGACCAGTTCCCCAGCTCGGGCTGGCTGGACGGAAGCGGCAGCGAGATTGGCGACAAGTGCGCATGGATCTCTTCCGGCCAGGGCGCATCGGCTGACGTAAAGCTTTCCAACGGCAGCTACCCGCTGCAGTCGCTGTGGAGCAACGCATTCAACAGCGATGCGGGCGGATGCGTACTGAGCTATTAGCAAGGGCTCTCACTGCAAGACAAAAGAGCGGCCTGATGGCCGCTCTTTTATTTGCCGGAGGTAGCGCTGGGAAAACTGAAGCGCAGCGCCGGGTTTGGATCTGGTTTCTAAACGCTGATGCCGACCTTGTAGCGGGGCCAAAGGGGAACGAGGCTCCACTGATCGACTACGGGCTCGCCATCGCATTCGACGACAATCACGGTTGCAGGATCGTCAGGAGCTTGGATGGGCAGGCCGGTGAGGCGGAGGCTGAATTCATCCTGCGTGAAGTTGACCTTCTGGTTGGTTTTGAGCAGTCGCGCCGAAAGCGCCTTGGGCTTGAGTCCGGCGAGGGTGACGGCCGATTCGGGCTTGAAGAAGTCAAGCCACTCGGCTGCAGGCGTGTGGCCGGGCCAGAATTGCTGAAGGATGTAGAGCGTGTTGCCACGACGGGTGAGGTTGATGTTGTTGGTGGGGGAGAGATTGCCGCGGTCGGTTTCATAGATGGCCGCGGCGTTGGTATCGAGCCATTCGCCCACTTTGTCAAGGATGGTGAGCGTCTCTGGCGGGATGGAGCCGTCGGGCTCAGGGCCAATGTTGAGCAGATAATTGCCGCCGCCGCGGGCACAGGTGGCCAGGTTGTTCACGATGGTCTTGGGGGTCTTCCAGGCATCGTCATAGCGGTTGAAGCCCCAGCTGTCGTTCAGGGTCATGCAGCTCTCCCAGGCGCGACCAACCTCGGAGGCCTGGATGTGCTGCTCGGGGGTGGAAAAGTCGCCGGGAAGGCCGTTGCGATTGTTGATGATGATTTCCGGTTGAAGATCCATCACCATCTGGTTCATCTTGTCGGATTCCCACTGCTCGGGGGTGAGCGGCCAGTCGACGTCATACCAGAGGACGTCGATTTTGCCGTAGTTGGTCATCAGCTCACGGATGAGGCCGTGGGTGTAAGCAACGAAGCGCTTGCGGGCTGCCTCGTCGGTTTTGCAGCGCGCACCGTCAGGGTGGTGCCAGTCCATCAATGAGTAATAGAAGCCGACGCGAAGACCTTCCTCGCGCGCAGCCTCGACGTATTCGCGAACCAGGTCGCGTCCTGGACCCTGGGCCATGGCGTTGTAGTCGGTGAGCTTGGTGTCCCAGTTGCAAAAGCCCTCGTGATGCTTGGTGGTCATCACCATGTACTTTTGGCCGGCGCGCTTGGCCAGCCGCGCCCAATCGCGGGCGGCGTTTGGTTTGGGATGGAAGTGTTTGGCGAGCAGTTCGTATTGCAGCAGAGGAATTCCCTCCTGCTCCTTGGCCCACTCGGCATGTCCGATGATGCTGTAGAGGCCCCAGTGGATGAACATACCGAACTTGGCCTTGTGCCACCAGGCCATGCGTTGTGCGCGTGTGGCGTCCATCTTTTTCTGGATGGGCGAGTTGGCAACATAATTATCCTCAGCCATGGCGGGCGCGGAAACAGCGGGCGCGGCAAGCGCCAAGGCTGAAGCTGCGGAGACTTGTTTTAGGAACGAGCGACGGGAACTGTAAGGAAAGGGCATGGAGAACGGCTCCTTGGAAGGGATTGAGGGCGCGGAGTCTGATTTGGCAACAAAGGGGAACCGCACCGGCGGGGCCACTATATGAAATGACCGTCGCACATGTCAAAATTTAAAGACTGAAATGCGGAGATTCCCTTGTCGCATCAGGCTGATGCATGGGTGAGTATGCCGAGGCTGAGAAGAGATGTATTGCATTGCAGGTGCATTGTGGACAGGATGCAGAAGCAGCGAAGGGCAGGGTTTAGAATCGAGGAGGCTGCGGCGTAAGCGCCCGCCAATCAACCTTGCGCAGAGGCGGGAACGACGGTCTGTGCAGGGTATATCTGCGGGCCTGACGCCCGGAACTGGATTGAGGATGCGAGCGAAGACGGCGGTGGTGCTGGGCGCCCAGTGGGGCGATGAGGGCAAAGGCAAGATTGTGGATGTGCTGAGCGAACGGTTTGACGCCGTGGCGCGCTACGCAGGCGGACACAACGCCGGACACACGGTCATCCACGGGGAGCAGAAGTTTGTGTTGCAACTGATCCCCTGCGGCGTGCTGCAGCCAGGATGCAAGGCGATTATCGGCAACGGCGTGGTTCTGGATCCAATTGCATTTCTGCAGGAAGTGGACCGGCTGCGTGAGCTGGGCCTGGATGTGGATGGTCAGCTTTTCGTTTCGAATCGAGCGCAGGTAATTCTCCCCTATCACCGGATGATTGGGAGGGCGGCGCAGAG